>RPQV01000900.1 GCA_003818595.1 Calditrichota bacterium | reverse complement strand
CCAATATCTGGCGGCAAACGTGGGCGCAGGGGCAGCCGCTTCCATATGTGACTGCGCTGGGATTCTTCACCAGCTTTGTGAACGTTGGCGGAACGGGCGCGACCATCGGGCTCGCCCTCGTCATGTTGAACTCGAAAGAGCCTGGCTACCGGAAAATCAGCCGCGTATCGTTGCCGACACAAGTCTTCGGAATCAACGAGCCGATTTTCTTTGGTTTCCCGATTGTCTTGAATCCAATATTCATGATTCCTTACGTGTTAAACGCGCTGGTTCTGACTACCGGTTCTTTTCTGCTGATGAGTTGGGGCATAATTCACAAACCATTCGTCGGCGTTCCCTGGACGACACCGCCGATCATCGGCCACTACCTGGTCTCTGGTGGAGATTGGAAAGCAGCAGTGTGGGGTGCGGCGTCGCTCCTGATTGCGATGGCGATCTATTACCCGTTTGCCAAGGCGGCTGAACGCCAGCGGTTGAGGGCTGAAGAGGATAAGGCGCGGGAGCCTGAGCCCGAGAAAGCCGACATTTGTTAAAATTCAATGTCTATTTGCATATCTTGCGTATCAAAATAGAATTTTGCCTCATCAAAACTCGGGGGACCAAATCTTGCTTTCGCATTATTCGAAAAGCCATAGCTTTCCGTGGGAATTCCGAGAAAATTAGTGTCCATCTTGTCATCGATATCTTCATCATGAAAAGCTTTGATTGCATATTCCCCGAATGGAATATTCTTTACTTCCCATTTCACCTGTTTATTTTCAATTTTTATATTTGCACCTTTGAATAGTTGGCTGTCTCCATTGTAGCTTTCTTTTGAATTGAACAGACCTATTTTAACATTACCATTGTTATTCTTGAGACCGCTTACAATGATTGTCATGTTTCCTACGATTTGTTTACTCTCTTCATTTTGAGCAGCCCACAAATTGCTTGAAATAAGAAAAACCATAACCGATGATAAAAATATCTTTTTCATGATGACCTCAAGTTATAAGTATATTATCGTAAAGAGAAATCCGACTTTTAAGACACGTCTCAGATTTTCATGCGGTCTCGGACCTTTTATGCTTCATTGATTTATAAAATCCGATCGCTGTCAAAATCCAGCCGACGCTGAAATAAATCATGATGCTTTTTAATTGTCCAACAGCAAACGGCTTCACGCCGAGTTCGATCATTTTCTCCGGGTAAATCGCAAACCCCGGTGCATTGGCAAAACCACATACTTGCCATGTGACAATGCCGAAACAAAGATAACCAAGCAGTTTAAAATCCAGGGCGACGCGCGCCGCTTTATCAAGCCGATTGCGAAATTTACTGGTGAACCAAAACGTCAGCAATACAAAGACGATTATACTGATTCCCATAACACCAAAAAATAAATTGCCCAGCTCGCGTCCAAAAATGACCGGGGTGAGAATGACAATGCTGAAAATACCAAACCCTGATAAAATGAGTCGTCGAACATACAGAGAAGGCGGTTCAGTATGTCTGATCACATAGATAAACGTAAACACCATTCCCAAAGGCAATCCAAAAGCAAATAACATGGTGAGAAGCATTTGATACGGATAGAACTCACCAAACGGCGGGAGCTTCTTTTGCTGGATATAAAACATGACCCGGGAAAAAAGTTCGCGTTCGACAAAAAAGCCAATGGCAACCGTGCAGAGGATAAAAATCGTTCCGAAAATGAACAGTCCCGGTCCGTGAAGGTGTGGCCGGTTTTTTCGCTTGTCCGGTGCTTCGGTTTCATTCATTAGCGCCTCCATTATT
>RPQV01000899.1 GCA_003818595.1 Calditrichota bacterium | reverse complement strand
CGGCGACCTCGTCGAGGTGAAAATCCCAATGAACTTGCGCCTGGAACCCATGCCGGACAATCCGACCAGAGCAGCCATTTGCTTCGGCCCGGTCGTATTGGCGGGTGAACTCGGATCCGAGGGCATCGTCCCACCCATGCCTTATGCCGTCGATCAGGGTGAATATTTTACCTTTCTCCCCCCTGAAATGCCCATCCTCCTTGCCGCTGGTCGCGCTGTGGATGAATGGATTGAGCCCGTCCCCGACAGGCCTTTAACATTCCGCACAAAAGGCGTCGGTCAACCTCAAGCCATCGCCCTGGTCGCTTTTTATAAAATGCAGCCGCAACGCTACAGTATTTATTGGGACATCATTACGCAAGAACAATGGACAGAACGTCAAGCTCAAAAAGAACAAAATATCCGTCGTGCGCAGGAATTGACAGCCAGTACCCTGGACTCGATCGCCATCGGAAACGCAGAGAGTGAAAGGGCTCACAACCTAAACGGGGAAAATACCAGCTTCGGAGCTTTTTTAAATCGCTCCTATCGGCACGCCGAGAATGGCGGGTGGTTCTCCTACGATTTGAATGTTCCCCCTGAACAGCCTGTTAAACTGCTGTGTACTTTCTGGGGCAGCGATGGCGGTCCGCGATTATTCGACATTCTCATCAACAACACCTGCATTGCCACCCAAAGACTGAACTACGACCATCCGAACGAGTTTTTCAATGTTGTCCATAGTCTGTCACCAGAAATATTGGGAGCCCGGACAACGCTTACCGTCAGATTTCAGGCTCATCCCGGACGGATGGCTGGAGGAATTTTCGATTTGCGGGTATTAAAGTCGGATGATCAGTGACAGATGCAAATCAGAATTAATTAGTCGAATGTTGATGATAAACTTGAAGATATTCATCTGGTGTGCAAATGGTGATATCGGCAACGGTGTAATCAGCTTTGTTTCGGGTGACGAAAAATGTTATCGATTCGTTTTGGGCAGCATAGTATTGAATTGCGTCTTCAAAATCTTTAAATGTTGAATTGGCAGCTAAACACATTATTTTTTCATCAATTGAGGCTATTCTGATGATTGATAGCAATTTGATAATATAATCACGCGCGCTCTTTTTATTAGCGATCTTTGATGATATGTAATATATATTGGCAAGAACAACAGGAGTTGTAAAAGCCTGAACTTCTTTATATTCGATCAACGAAAAAAGTTCTGCTGTAGCGGAAAAAAATGGCTCTCGATGCAATAATAAATCGAGAATAACATCTGCATCAATAAAGATCTTATTCATGAATATATTTTTCCATCAGGTGTTGCTCTTTCAAAGCATCAATTTCCAGATTATTTTTAACCTGAAGCACACCTGCAAGAGCTTTTACAGTTGGAGGCAGATTCAACCTTTGTCCGCTTCCTCTTTGAAGGAGGGTCTCAAAATAGTTTTCAACCAAATTCGAAAGGCTGGTATTATTTTTCTTGGCAAATGATTTCGCCTTTTCAATTGTTTTTTTATTTAGTTTGAGTGTCAATTTGGAATCCATGATTGCATCCACTAATTATACGTATTCATTTATTATATAATACGTATAATATTAAATTTTTGCAAGAATAATCTTGATCGCTTTTAGCACCCGTTTGCTAAGAATGATCGTCTTAATGATGAGTTCAGTCTTTGGTTTTTTATCGAAAGGCTGGGAGATCATTGCATCTGACACTCATTGTTTAGGCGTGTCGATATGCATTTTGCAGATTTAACTTCAGGAGTATACCATGGCTGCCAAAGT
>RPQV01000898.1 GCA_003818595.1 Calditrichota bacterium | reverse complement strand
TCGATGGCGTTGCCCGACAGAACGGCGTGAGTGCATGCAACATAGATGTCTTTTGCACCATTCATCTTCAGCATTTTGACGCCGTTCACCAATGTTCCTGCGGTGTCGACCAGATCGTCCACCATCAACACATTCTTATTCCGCACATCGCCGATAAATTCAGTGACGGTGGAGACATTATGTTCCACCCGCCTTTTATTCAACAAGGCCATTTCCGTCTGCAGTCTGCCGGCATAGGCTCGAGCCAAGTGCACGCCGCCGATGTCCGGCGATACCACGACCAGATCGTTCAGCTTCATGGAATTGATGTGCTTGATAAATACGCTCGCACCATAAAGGTGATCGAGCGGAATATCGAAAAAGCCCTGGATTTGCGGCGCGTGAAGGTCCAAGGTGAGAATTCGATCAGCTCCGGCTTCCACCAGCAGATTGGCCACCAGCTTGGCGGTGATGGCGACCCGCGGCTGATCCTTGCGATCCTGTCTCGCGTAGCCAAAGTACGGAATGACAGCCGTAATCCGATGCGCTGATGATCGTCTGGCGGCATCCAGCATGATCAGCAATTCCATGATATTCTCCGCTGGTGCATTGGTCGATTGAACGATGAAAACATCGGCGCCGCGAATGTTTTCCTCATATTTGACCCATAACTCGCCATCAGAAAAATTTTTGATGGCGACGTTACCCAACGGCATCTGCAGACTTTCGGCAATTCTTATTGACAGATCTCTATTGGAACGACCTGCAAATAAAAGAGCTTGACGATCCGTGGACAATTCACCTATTCCTTATTGTCGATGGTTGCTGCAGGAAAAAAAAGACGAAAATCGCCTTGACTTTCGTCATTATCTCTGCCGAATTTTTAGCTGGGGCGGGAGGATTCGAACCTCCAAATGCTGGATCCAAAATCCAGAGGCTTGCCATTTGCCGACGCCCCAATCCATTGACGTTTATGTATAAATCGGTCGAAAAAGCTGCGCACGAAACAATGGGCTGATCATTTTCAGTGCCGATTGTGCTTCTCTTTCATGTCGGTACAAGCCGAACATGGTTGACCCACTCCCTGACATAGCGGCGTAAAACGCATCTTCGCTGAACAACCGTTCTTTGATTTCACTGAGAACGGGATGATCCGGAAAAACGGCGCTTTCCAGATCGTTGATGAAAGTGCTTTGCCACTCATCATAGTCCGGAAAATGGTCACCAAAGACGCTAAATTTACTCATTTTATTACTGATTGTCAAGTTCAAATTCAGTTTTTCGTAAACACTTTTTGTGGAGATGAAAATGCCGGGGAATATCAGCAAACCAAAATAGGGTGCTTGGTAACTCAATTTTTTCAGCCGTTCTCCGCGGCCTGAGCCGAAGGCGAATCCTCCCTGAAGGAAGAACGCGACATCAGACCCCAAATCACCGGCAATGGCAGTAAGGTCATCAATTCCAAGCCCGCATTGCCACAGTTCATTCAGGGTGGTGAGTGTCGCTGCAGCATCACTGCTTCCCCCTCCAAGACCAGCACCGATCGGTATTTTTTTATCCAAATGGATGCGGCAACCGGCAACAGCCGTGCCTGCAGCATTTTTCAATGCCCGAGCAGCGCGGAGCACCAGATTGTCGGCATTCGCCGGACAATGGGGATCATTTGTCGTCAGTTCGAGTCTGCCGTCCATGGTCGCTGTGTACTGGAGCTCGTCGTACAAATCGATCTGCTGAAAGAAAGTCTCGATGTCATGAAAACCATCTGACCTTCTTCCCACGACCCTCAATCCGATGTTTATTTTAG
>RPQV01000897.1 GCA_003818595.1 Calditrichota bacterium | reverse complement strand
TTTCCTCCTTGACCTTTTCGATTTTATAGGGAGAAAATGTGGCAAAGGTATAGGCATCGCGCACCACAACTTTAATGGTAATGGAATCACCCGCTAGCTTGGGTCGTCGAACGACCAGTTCATCGACCGAAGATGAAATGACGGCAGCTTTTTCGCTATCAAAATAAACTGCATTGTCGTCAGCATTGGCTGAAAAGTTTGTACCCTTGATATGAATTTCCATATCGGCGAAAAACTGCTCGCCGCTGGGCAAGACCTGTGAAATGGTCGGCGTCCCATTCAAATCGACAGTAGGATTCCAAATCGCTTTGGGCTTTTCAGGAGAGCACGCCGCCAGCAAAATGAGTCCAATGCAAAAAAGCAAAAATCTATGCATAGTTTCTCCTTTCCCTCACAAAGAAAAACGTGCCGAAACACGCTGTACGCTGTCAAACACGCCAAAAGGCGTATAGGCATAGTCAAGAACAATTCCAAAGGACGTAAATCCGAATCCCAGGGTCACATTGTCCTCATCATTTCCCAAGGTATAACCAAGTCTGAGTGATAGGGTGTTGAGAAAGGTATAATCCATGCCCATTAAAAGTTGTTCACGATGAGAGCGATCATGAACGGCATCAATAGAGAAGAGCAGTGAGTGCATTTCATGCTCATCAGCAAACCAATCCAGCATATCCATGGCAATACCCAAAGCAAAAGCCAGAGGTAGTTGGAAACTGTCCTGAGCGTATTTAACTTCTTTGGAAAAATTGCGTACCGACATGCCGAATTGCAAGCTTTTGAAACCCGTTTTATACAACGTACCAAAGTCAAAAGCCATTGGTGTCAGCTCATTCTTGACGGTTAAACTATCGCCGTCCGCGGTTGGCAACAGGTTTTCCCCCAACCTTTGCCGAGCCCATTTGATCTGTCCGCCGACCAAAAAATGATCGCTCAATTGTCGCGCATAACCGAGTCCAAAGCAGCCGGCGTCCGGATTAAAATTACCCGTTTCGATATACCCTTCATCAAGGTTTGGCGCCACACGCGTTCCGATGATTTCACCATAATCGACTGATTGAACTGAAACGCCAAATACGCCATAACGACCTTTTGCCGGACTGACCGCCGCTGAAAAGGTATTATAGCGGATATCGGCAATCCATTGATTCATACTGAATGCCAGGTCAAACCGGTTTTTCATTTCTGCCATGCCCGCAGGATTAAAAAAGAGTGATCCGGCCCTGAGAGGCAATGCTGTCGCGGCATTGGCTAATGCGGAGGCTTTCGCATCTGAACTGACCGACAAGAACTGAAATCCGGTTTGGGCAATTTTATCGTAATCCTGAGCAGCAGCAGGTAAAGCCATGGTCAGCAAAAGCAGGATGCAGCCAACTGTGCACTTTATCTGATTTATTTTACTGATTTTCATCTTCATCCTCCGCTTATCGAATGATGACAAATTTACGAAATGTTGATTCGCCGCTGGGCGTTTCAAAATGAGCTATATAGAGACCGCTGACCACCACCTGACGAGAAGAGGTAAGAGAATGCCATAACTCGTCACCGCTGCCATCATTATGATAAAGCGTTTCGACCAAATCTCCGCGTTCCGTATAAATGCGGATGGTGCACTCGGCCGGCAAACCATAAAAGGCCAGACGATCCGAGCCATCATCTCGACCGAATTGGATATCCCGCGCCTGAATATGAAAAGGATTGGGCACCACACGAATGCCGTCAAGACTAGTTGCGGCCAGACGCCGTAAATGAGCCGGCTTGTTGGTCATGGTATAAAAGCGGCTGCTGCGCA
>RPQV01000896.1 GCA_003818595.1 Calditrichota bacterium | reverse complement strand
AAGCGAGCAAGCCGCCTGCGGAGACGCCCCCCTTCAAAATCGAAGCCCGCGTCGGCAATATCAATGATCCCAAAAAATGAGGGGCTGTATCAAAAGTCCTTCTCCATTTTCGAATCAAATCCAAATAGGTATCGAGCCCCCAAGCTCATGCAAAGATCGCAAAGATTGAGACCAAAATCGCAAAAAGTGACCTCGCACGGAGACACGAAGGCACAGAGGGGCGTCTTATCCTTCACCTTGGGAATTTACTGCGCCCGCATTGATAATGTGAACCAAGTTGTGAAACGAATTGAACAACCTTAACTTATATCGGTCATTTTTATCTTCGTACCTCCGTGCGAGGTCACTCTTTGCGTTCTTTGCGTTTTTGCGTGTACTGACAGCCTATTATTACGCAGACAACAATCCCTGGCGTAAAGCCAGTTCGGCATTCAACACCGAACCGCCGGCTGCACCGCGAACCAGATTATTCGAAAGAGTGACCAACCGAACCACACGATCCTCCACCTCGAGTCGACCGATGGCCACGGCCATACCTCGGGCCCGTTCCGGATCCCCGAGCAGAACATCATAACGCGGTTGCGGCCGGTCGATCTCTTCATTGAAAATGATCGGCCGGATCGGCGCGGTCGGTAATCCGGCAATGACAGAGGGTGACTTGAATTCAACAAGCGCCTGTTTAACTTCCGCGTGAGTAACAGATCTCTCCAATTCAATATGAACGGAGATGAGATGGCCGATCGTCGTCTGAACGCGGATGCAATGGGCAAATATTTCCCAATCGGTCGGTTGAATGGCGACGCCGGTGAGAGTGCCGCAGATTTTAGCCATTTCGCGCCGAACTTTGGGCTCTTCATTCTTGATATAGGGAATGACATTTCCCAGGATATCCAATGCTGAAAGTCCCGGATAGCCGGCGCCGGAGATGGCCTGATAGCTCGCGCTGATGATGCGGCGAATTCCAAAGGGCATGATCGGCAGCAGCGCCATGACCAATCCGGTCGTGGTACAGTTGGCGTTGGTGACGATAAATCCCGGCGTCTTTTGCTGTTTCACCAATTGCAGATGCGCGTGATTGATCTCCGGAACGAGGATGGGTACCTGTTCATCCATGCGATAAGAACCAGCGTTGGAAAAAACACAAATCCCTTTCTGTGCCGCCTCTTTTTCCATCTTATCCGCGACCTCAGCCGGAAGAGCAGAAAAAGCGACTCGGACGCCTTTGGCAGCGAGGCCCGTCACATCCATAGGATCAAAGATCATCTGGTGAAACGATTTCGGAACACCACCTTCGACCTGTTCCTTGACTGTCCCCAAAGCCAGACCGGCACGAGCATCGCTCGCACAAATGGATGTTAACTCAAAATAGGGATGATCAACCAAGAGCCGTAAAAAATGCTGTCCGACAACACCAGTGGCTCCCAATACAGCGCATTTAATTTTTTGCATAATTCGCCCTCAATTAATGTGGTGGATGGCCATAATAAAAAAAAAGCCCACTGCTTTATGCCGTGGGCTGGTAAATATCATCATGATCATCGCATCTGTCAGACATGCCCATACGGCTCGGCTGCTTTTTTCATTTTTTTTACAAACTTGATCATCATAAATTCCTCGTTACCAGTTGTTGAATTTAATTAAAATCGATAGAAATGTCAAGACGAATTGATTTATGAAAATTGATTTTTCTTCACTATTTTATAAAAACGAAATGATTCTATGCGCATTCAATATCAAACGCCAGACACCCACTCACTGCAGACCGGATTGATCCTCGGCGGCTTCTTGTT
>RPQV01000895.1 GCA_003818595.1 Calditrichota bacterium | reverse complement strand
TTAAACACAGATTTTTGCGGATTATTTTTTCGCTGCAGATGCTTGATGGTGATTCCACGGATTACATGTTCCTTGATTTGGATTTCAACAGTGAGGAACAGGATTCGAGCAAGCGTCTGGAGATTGCCCGATTGATCCGGAAAAAGCATCCCGGCACTCAGGTGGTGGGTATTTGCGATTTCAAAGACAAAAGCATCACTGAGCGGGCTGCGGGGCACGGCATCGACAAGGTGGTGACCCGGCCGATCAAAAATCGGGAATTATTGGAAGCGATCGATTGATCTCTGAATTCAAGGCCGATGCAGACATGTATCGGCCTTTTTCGTTTTATAGACCTGCTCTTTGTCCAACTGATTTTGCCGCGACCTGATCTCCTCCTCGGAATTCAATGCCCTCAATGCCTCGCACGGAGGCACGATACAAAGAACAATATAATGATAGCATTTCCCTGCAAGGTCGCAAAAAAATCGCCTCGCACGGAGACACGGAGACACGGAGAATAAAATAGCTGGATTTTTTGCGGTCTTGGTAACCTTCTGAAGTCAATCTTTAAACACTTGGCGCGGGATTTCTTTGCCGATTCACACAGAGTTGAATCCGAACGTTAATGAGGATAGTGTGATTACCAAGGTGTCTGCTAAGACGCTTCTTTGTGTCTCTGTGCGAGGAAATATTGATTCCGTTTCCATGCGAGGTCGCAAAAATTGCATCTCGCACGGAGGCACAAAGAATAGAATATTGATCATTTTTTTGAGGCTCAGCATCTCTGAGAAACAAGTTGATTTTCAGTGTGTTTTGATGTAAGTTTATTTTTTGGGAAGAGGCGTTATGATCGATAATAAATCTGTGGATGCAGATTTTCTGGTGATTGGCAGCGGCGTCGCCGGTTTGACGGCTGCTCTGAAACTGGCGCATCATGGTTCAGTCATCGTCGTGACCAAAAAGCATCAGGCAGAATCAAACACCAATTATGCGCAGGGCGGCATTGCGTCCGTGTTCAGTGCGGACGACTCTTATGAAAGTCATATTCGCGATACGCTGATCGCCGGGGCGGGTCTGTGCAATCCCGATGCGGTCAAGTTGGTGGTGACCCGCGGTCCCGCTTTGATCAAAGAACTCATTGATCTTGGAGTCCCCTTCAGCAGGACCAAAGAGGGTCAATTGGATTTGGTGCAGGAGGGCGGACATCAGGCCAAACGGATTGTTCACGTCAAGGATCACACCGGCCATCATGTCGAACATGTGCTGTTGGAGGCGATCAAGCATCATCCGAACATTCAAATGCTTGAAAATCATGCAGCCGTCGACTTGATCACCGAGCATCATGTTTTCACGCCCATGCAGGCGCGCGCCGGTTCGCTCAACTGCTGGGGGGCGTATGTTTTGGATGTCGTGGAGAAACAAGTGCGGCGGTTCACCGCGCGGGCGACGATTTTAGCGACCGGAGGGTGCGGCCAGGTCTATCTTCACACCACCAATCCGTCGATTGCCACCGGAGACGGCGTCGCCATGAGTTTTCGCGCCGGAGCGCCCATCGTCAATATGGAGTTCATGCAGTTTCATCCGACCTCGCTTTATCATCCGGATGCGGATTCCTTTCTCATCACCGAGGCGATTCGCGGATACGGCGCGCGATTGATCAACAAGAAGGGCGAGTCGTTTGTCGAAAAATATCATCCCATGGGTTCCCTGGCGCCGCGGGATATTGTCGCCCGTGCCATTGATGCCGAACTGAAAAAAAGCGGCGAACGCTGTGTCTACCTGGATGTGACGCACAAACCAGCGGCGGAGAC
>RPQV01000876.1 GCA_003818595.1 Calditrichota bacterium | reverse complement strand
TACGAACTTCACAACCAATGGATTTTGACCTTGAAATTGCAAACAAACAATCTGATGATACTCCTTCCTACTCTGTCCAGTATGCCCATGCGCGCATTTGCAGCGTTTTAAGGCATGCTGAAGAACATGGATTTCATCTTGACCAGCTCAAGTCGACGCAGTTTCTGACAGAAGCGGCAGCTCTTGCCGTTGCAAAAAAGCTGTTGGATTTTCCCGAGGTCATCATCAAGGCAGCAGAGTCTTTAGAACCGCATCGTTTGACGGGTTATCTTGTCGAAACGGCAACCTTGTATCATAAATTTTACCACGAATTGCAGATCGTAACGGACGAACAGTCAATCACAGAATCGCGCCTGCTGTTGTGCCTAGCTACCCGTCAGGTATTGGCCAACGGTTTGCAATTATTGAGAATTTCTGCACCCACAAGGATGTAATCCGGTTGCATCCAGTCGCCAAAATATCAAACTGATCATTGAACTAAAGGATAATACATGGGTCTATTGGTTGTTGGGTCTGTGGCGTATGATGCCATCGAAACACCTTTCGCGAAAACTGAAAAAGCTCTGGGGGGTTCAGCGATGTTTTTTTCTGCCGCTGCCGGATATTTCGCACCGGTTCATCTAGTCGGCGTTGTTGGTAATGATTTTGACTTTGACGAGCTCGCATTTCTACGGAAAAACAACATCGATTTTGAAGGTCTCACCATCGAAAATGGAGAGACTTTTCGCTGGGCGGGTAGATACCTGAACAATATGATCGATCGGGAGACCATTTATACGCACCTGGGTGTTTTTGAATCATTCAATCCGCTCTTGCCGGAGAAATACAAAGAGAACGAATTCATTTTTCTCGCCAATATCCATCCCTCATTACAATATTCAGTCCTGCAGCAAATTCATCGGCCAACCTTCATAGCCATGGACACCATGAATTTTTGGATTACCGGTGCTCTTGAGGATTTAAAAAAGACCCTCCAACACGTTGACGCGCTCATCATCAATGACTCGGAAGTGCGGTTGCTGTCACAGGAACACAATCTGTTCACCGGCGCGCGTAAAATTCAAAGTATGGGACCTCAGGTGCTTATCATCAAAAAAGGAGAACATGGCGCCATATTAATTCAAGGAGATTCATATTTTGCCTGCCCCGCATTACCCATTGAAAACCTCTTTGATCCGACAGGCGCCGGTGACACCTTTGCCGGTGGATTCATGGGATATTTGGCTGAATGTGGTTCGGTGAATGAGACAAATCTGCGGCGCGCAGTTGCGATGGGCGCGGTCATGGCCTCATTCTGTGTTGAGCGTTTTAGTGCTGAGAGACTGAAAAACTTGACAATAGAAGAAATTCGCCAACGTGCAGCACAACTGCTTCGCATGATTCAAGTGGAAGGAGACGACCACTGGCTTCACCTGTAATAGTAATAGCTGTCATACTGTTGATATCCACTGGCGCGATACTTCGAATTGAGTTATGATCCAAGTTGATCACATCTATTTTAGATATCACAGTGAAGACAATTCTCCAATTAACATCCTGAATGATGTTTCCTTGGAGATACGCGCGGGCGAACGCATTGCGATAATGGGGCGAAATGGTTCAGGGAAAACCACTTTTGCACGTTGCCTTAATGGATTGTTGTTGCCATCAAGCGGCGTGGTCCGAGTTGATGGCTTGACAACCAGCGAAGCTAAGAATCTGGCCGATATCAGAAGACATGTCGGAATGGTGTTTCAAAATCCCGACAATCAAATTGTCTCTGCCACCGTTGAACGAGAAGTTGCCTTTGGATTGGAAAATTTAGGGGTTCCCTTTGAGGAAATGCATGAAATCGTTGAACGCATGCTGTTCATCTTTAATCTGGAGAAATTGCGCAAACAACCGCCGCACCAACTGTCGGGCGGCGAGAAACAGCGACTCGCTCTGGCTTCCGTCATGGCAATGCATCCAAAGTATCTTGTTTTGGATGAACCCACATCTTTGCTGGACCCTAAAAGCCGGCGGGAAGTTCTGGAAAGAATTTCCACTTTGCCTCAAGATACGGAAAACCCTGTCGCTACGCTACTCATCACTCAATTCCCCGAAGAAGCATTGTATGCAAATCGACTGATCGTTTTTCATCAAGGGAAAATAATTATGGACGACGCACCGGACGAACTGTTTTCACGCCATAAAGAACTGGAGGCCTATGGTTTGGAAGTTCCGGTTAAATTTCAAATTGCTGAATTCATAATAAAATATTTACAAAGTTGACATTGGGTGAATATTCGCCTATATTTAGATACCAGCGTTCGGCGTCTGAGAAAATATGCCGGGATAACAGTTCATGAGCCAATCGATGCAAGCACTTGTCTCTATCGAAATTTTAGAAGGGGTTCAACAAAATTTCATCCATCAGCATGGAGTGGGATTAAGTTTTTTTGATGAAAATCTGAAAGTTCTGACACGACATAATCTTAATCTACCGGCCTTGAAACACATTGAACCACGCCAGCAAAAGTTATTTCGTTTGTTTTTCAATCTGGAGAAAATGGATACATCCTTTTCCGCCAATCACCCGCGTCCCATTCATCGTACTTTTTGCAAGGGACTCATTTTGCGCAGTATCGTTCCGCTGGTTTTCAAAGGAAAAATCCTCGGATACGGGTGTCTGCTGAGCTTCTCTCGAGAGATTGATTCGCTTAAAGATCAATCACTGTTAAGCAATTTAGAAATGATTGAAGACATGCCCGGACGCACCAATGAAATGCTGGATGTCCAGCCCCCTGAACAATCGGAAAAACTCTCCATCACCCTCAATATGTTGGCAAACACACTTTATTTATTTTTTGAAGCCGGGCATGCACGCAAAAATCTACTCGAAGAGGAAACCGATACCGCCGTAAATGACCAAGCCAAAGCGCTGGAGAGCAAAAACAATGAATTTGAGCAATCTGATAAGACGCCGACTCATCC
>RPQV01000875.1 GCA_003818595.1 Calditrichota bacterium | reverse complement strand
TCGCCGAAATGGATTCCTGAAATGTGGTGACCACCATTGATATCTGTTCCAGGACGCGTCGGCTCTTACGGCGCATGCTCTGCCCAATTTTGACAATGATATAACCGCTGACGGGTATCAGTATAAAAGTGGCCAAGGTCAGCTTCCAGCTGATCAAAATGAGGACAATGAGATAGGTAACGACCTGCAGAGGAGACAGAAATATTTTGACGAAACTGCTGTCCAAAACCGTTTGAATTCCATGGACGTCGTTGAATACAATTGAGGTGAGGGCGCCAGTGTGTTGCTTGTGAAAGAAGGAAAGCGGAAGTCTCAGAATTTTACTCTGCAGTTCATTGCGCAACTGCACGACAATTTTCATCTGTGTGTAATAAAAAAAGAGACGGTGCAGATAATTGGATATATTTTTAAAAAAGAAAGAGACAAAAATAATGATGCAGACCAGACGGAGTGTATCCTTTTTATCATCCTGGATCAACAGGGCCGAAATAGTTGCTTTAAGTTTGTCGTATGTTCTTTGGCTTTGCAATTGGCTGCTGATCCATTGTTCACGACTTGAATCATCTGCAGTCTGTTGCTGAACAGTGTTATCATTAGTGAAAAGTTCACGCACAAAATCTGCGGAAACCCATACTGAAATAGCATTGAAAAAGACAAAGGTGACAGTGAAAAAGAAACCGATCGAGACCGGTTTCCAATAGGGTCTAATGTAACGAAGAATGCGTAGATACAGCTTCATTTTATAATGTCGTCTTTGATGGTTAAGATTTGCGTATTATTCTACAATTGAGTAAATTTGTTGTCGATAAATATAAAGATAAAAATTATAACTGCATACGAGTTTTTTGCCTTGAATATTCTTTTTCTCACGCATCAGGGGGGGATGGCCGGGTCTACTTTATCGATTTATTATTTAGCCCGTGGACTCGCTCAAAACGGTCATCGAGTGATCATCGGCTGCTCCGCTGATGTTTTACTTTATCAGCTCTTGGATCAAACCTCTATTATTCCGGCGCCCATGACTTTCAAGAATAAATTTGATCTTCAGAATATGAGGCAAATTCGTGATATTGTAAAAAGGTATCATATCGACTTGGTCAACGCTCAATCCGGCATCGATCGTTATACCTCAATCTTTGCTCGATGGATATTCAAGCTGGATGTCGCCCTCGTCCACACCCGCCGGCAAAAACCAATGAGTCTTGGTTTTTTTCTGCAGAACTGGCTCTATTATCGAGGAACAGACAAAATTATCGCCGTAAGTCATGGTGTAAAGCAGGGCTTAATTCAGATGGGTATACCGCCACATCACATTTTGGTTATTTACAATGGAACACCACGCGAAAAATACGAAAGCGTCAAGGCGCCCAACCTCCTAGAACTGAGACGTCGATACGGAATCAATCCCGCGATTCCGATCATCGGCTGCGTTTCCCGGCTAAAACAACAGGACCAGCTCCTGGCGGCACTGAACTATGTTGATACCAAAACTGCCGTTATCTTTATCGGCATTGAAGAACAGCCTCAGTTCCGAGACTTTACTATTAAATATGCGGATCGTCATCAGATCATTTACGCCGGGCAATTAACACAGGCAGAAACGCTTGAACATTATCCATTATTTGATCTTAAAGTATTACCATCAAATATGGAGGGATTATCTCAGGCGCTGTTGGAAGCCATGGCCATGGGAATTCCAGTCATTGCCACCAAAGCTTCCGGCAATTTCGACTTGATTAGGGATAATCAAAATGGACTTTATTTCGAAGAGCATAATGTTATACAGTTGGCACAGAAGATCACGCTCTTACTGGAAAATCCTGATCTGCGGCACCGATTGGCCGAATGCGGAAAACGTACTGCGCTTGAAGAGTTCTCGATCGAACGAACCATTAGTCACTATGAAAAGGAATTCGCAGAAATTATTAAGGAACGAAATGAAAAAAAACGCTGAATATCGGAACATCCTCATCATCCAGACGGCTTTTCTCGGCGACGTGATCCTCACCACTCCACTCATTCGTGCAACGCAGGAACTGTTCCCTCTTTCGGACATTGATGTTTTGGTTATTCCAGAGACGGCAACAGTCTTGGCCAATAATCCCTATATCCGCAATATTTACACTTTCGATAAACGTGCGAATAAGAAGGCCGCTTTTTTCAGCATGATTCGCGAAATAAGAAACCATCATTATGATCTGGGCATCACGCCGCATAAATCCATGACTTCCGCCCAACTCTTATGGTTGGGTGGAGTGAAAAGGAGAATCGGTTTTGCTGGCAACGCAGCCTCGCTACTCTATACGGACCGCATCAAGTTTAATCCAACCAAGGCGCAAATTGTACGAAACCTTGATCTCTTGACCACATTCACCAGTCGTCGTTTTTCCTCTCAAACCGACATTTATTTTGATAAAGAGATAAAAGGAAAAGCAGCAGTCTTACTGCAGCCTTTTCAAAAATTTTCAAACCGGATTGCGATCGCCCCTGGATCTGTGTGGGCAACAAAACGTTGGCCGGAGGAAAAATACATCGAATTAGCCGCGCGACTGAAAAAACACGATGTTTTGCTGGTGTTCATCGGAAGTGTTGATGAATGGGGACTTTGTCAACGAATTATAGACGCGAGCCGCACCTCTCAAGCTATAAATCTGGCTGGAAAGACCAACCTGCTGGAAGCCGCTGCATTAACCGCCGCCTGTCATCTGATGATCTGTAATGACAGTGGTGCACTTCATCTGGCGAACGCTGTTAAAACAGATGTCTTTGCATTCTTCGGCCCAACGGTGCGCTCCTTCGGGTTCGCCCCTTTTCGCGAAAACGACCGCGTCTTTGAGAGTGAGATCAGCTGTCGCCCATGCAGCACGCATGGCGGCGATGAATGCCCACTAAAGCACTTTAACTGTATGCAAAACATCAGCGTCGAGCGGGTTTATCGTTCGATATGCGATCACTTGAGTCTATAGTCGTTCAAAATATCAATAGAGTTGATTCGGCCGATGTTTTTTCTCCCATATCATGAGATATTTCATATAGGCGGCAAATGCCGAATTGACAGCAAGGATAAGACCCTGTTTGCCGTCCAGAAAACCGGCCTTTAAAAGGTATATCTGCACGAATTCCAATATACCTCTCAATACTGATCTCCCGACATTGCTTGTTTTTCCCTTTTCCACCTTTTCCTGTGCACCCAAAGAAGCATATTTATCAATCTTGGCAATATGAGATGACAAGGTGGGGAAAGTATAATGTTTTAAAATTTGTTCGATGATGCCCGCTTGCCCTCTTAATTCGACGCCTTCGTGCACCGGTTTCTCATTAAAGCGGCCAAATTGACGATTGAAAAAGCGAAG
>RPQV01000979.1 GCA_003818595.1 Calditrichota bacterium | reverse complement strand
TTTCTTTTTTTTCCAATTCATACAGGATTTCGATCGGGAATAATCAAAAAATGGCTGAACTCAAATTTAACATGTGGTATAAGTACCAAAAGCAGGTCAGGCAAATGAGGATTTATTATGCAAAAGGTAGCTCGCTCTCTGGTTGTCTTTGTATTCGTTATTGCATTCTCTGTGTTTCCGTTTAATACAGCGTCGGCTCAGCGCGGAATGTATGTTGGTGTATTTGGGGGTTATACGTTTAGTCCTGATACGTCATGGGAGGATTATTATTCCAGTATTGATTTAAATGTTCAGGAAACAGGGATCTTTGGAGTTAAATTTGGTTTCAATCCTCCTCCAATAAAATTTTTCTCTATTGAATTTGAATACAGCTATTTAAATCCTGATATGGATAGAACTGTGTTCGCCACAGCCGGCAGTGATTATGATGCTATTGAAGGGAATGCAAAAATTCATAATTTCATGTTCAATGCAATACTAAAATATCCAGAAGGGAAAATTCACCCTTATCTTGGCTTAGGTATTGGAGCTTCGTATTTTGATTTTTCGGTAACAGCAACTTCACGATTAAATGGTGTTAGTTATAATGCAAGACGTTCCTATGATGATACTGTTTTTGCGTGGCAAGTATTGGCCGGAGTTGACATTGAATTAACAAATAACTTGTCGCTGGATATTGGCGGCCGTTATTTTGATACAGAATCTCTAAATGATAGCTATGATGACGATTATTATGATGACTATGATTATGATCATTATGATGGTCCAACCCTTGATTATAGGACATTCATGGTTACTTTAGGATTAAAATTTAGATTTTAATTAAACGACACGACTCCGATAAGAAACTTCAATTCACTATGATCGGGATGTTTTTAGGCATGTCTTCCGTCAGAGATATTTACTCTCTTTTCATCCGTAATCCTCAATTCTGACAGCTACCCAAAAATGATCATGGAGACATTTTGAAGCGTAAGTGACATCCTGCGGCGACTGTTTCATATCCGTGCTGAAAGAAGGCCCTGATGCTTAAAAAATATCGATATTTACTAGCGGGCATGCTTCAAGGTTCTCTGTATCATCTCATCCGCATCTACAGTTGGACATTCCGTTTCCATGTCGAAAACGAAAAGATCTGGCTCGAGTACCTGCAGAACGGCGGCAAGGTCATATTGTGCTGCTGGCATCAGCAATTTTTCTCGGCCATTCGCCACTACAGGACCTATGCCGCCTATCAGCCGGCCCTGATGATCAGCCAGAGCAAAGATGGCGACATCATCGCCAAGATTGCCGAGAAAACCGGCTGGCATACAGTGCGAGGCTCCTCGTCACGAGATGGGAGTCGAGCCTTAAAAGAGATGATTGATCACCTGCAAAAATCTGGTTTTGGCGGTCATATCTTGGACGGACCGAGAGGACCGGCCGGAGTCGTCAAAGCGGGCGTGGTTCGCCTGGCTCGAGCTTCCGGAGCCCTTGTTGTCCCATTCTACACCTCTGCGGATCGGGCTTGGTATTTTAACAGCTGGGATCGCTTCATGCTCCCGAAACCCTTTGCGCG
>RPQV01000978.1 GCA_003818595.1 Calditrichota bacterium | reverse complement strand
AAAGGAAGAAATTCCAAGTGTTAAAAGAGAGCTGAAGGCTGCATGTTCAATTTACGGCAAATGAAAGGAGACACAGTGGACAAACTGATCAAATCAATGGCATTTTTTATCGGCTTTATTCTGTTTTATGCGCTGATGAGCTTTGCCATGGCGGGTGAATGGCAGGCGGTATGGAACGCGAATTCAGAGGACGATCTGGCGGGATACCTGCTCGATGTCACCGCAGACGGAAAAACAACCACCTACAGCGTCGGCATTGATACCTCGTTTGCGTTCTTTACCGACGGAGACTCGGTCTGCGCGGTTGTCTATGCCTATGATTATGCCAACAACAAAAGCGGGCCGAGCGATGTGGCGTGCGCCGCGGTCGAGCCGGAGACTAATCGATTCGACCTGAACGGAGACGGCATTGTCAACCGCCAGGATTATCTTGATGAAATCCGCCCGCGCTACGGCAGCACGCCGGAAAACGAGTCTTATTCATCCGCGTCCGATCTCAACGGCGACGGAATAATCAACCGCGGCGATTTTTTAGAGCTGCGCAAACATTACGGCGAAATTTAAGGAGGTCAAAGTGAAGTTCTTTTTTTCCCAGGAAAACATTTACGGCGCCGAGGGCGCAATCCTGCGCACAGTGAGCAGAGATTTCGAGCCGGAGATCGGGAAACGGTATAAAATCACGCCAAAGCTGACGGCGCCGCGAGGGTGGGAGGCCGTTGAAGCCAGCCTGAACTGGAGCAATGCGCCGGAAGGTTTCGAGATTATTACGGTCAATGGTCAGCAGGTGCATTTTGAACAGCCGACGGATGTGGCCTGTAATGTGACAGTCACTCCGTTTTTCAGCCAGAACCGTCTGTTTTTTGCGTTTGAACCGTCGAGTGACAGTGCATCATTGTTCTCGGAAGGGATTAAACGCTTGCTGGTGATGCGCTTCCGCATTGTGCAGTCTGATAATGCGTTCATTCTTGAGCTGGAGATTGACGAAGACCCTTTATAATCAACATTAACCGGAAATCAATAAGGAGACACAAATTGAAGATGGACAAAGAAATTCTCGTTGAGATGCTCGAAGATCGTATCAATTCGGTTAAAAACCAGATACAGACTGCTGAGGAGACAAAACAAAAGCTGGAAATGCTGAAAATTCATGTTACTGATCCGCAGACACTTTCTGTGCTGGATGCTAAAATTATCATTATCAATGGACGCATCGATAAACTGAATGAGCGGCTATTTCGGTTGGAATCGGCGCTGGAAGAAATTCTGCTGGTTGAATTGATTGATTGAGTCCCTCCCCGGGCCGTTCCCGCGAGGGGGCGGTCCGGTGGGCAATGATGAAACAGGAAATATTATGAAACCAATGAACCTTCAATCTTATACAATATCGCTCGATGCTTTTGCTCTCATCGACAAACCCAGTTATCGCCGGTTGATCGATGAGTTTGTTCCTGTTGGAAATTTTACTATAGAGGAATCATTGGAGTCGCTGCAGACAGAAAGGAAACCGAAAAAGGAAATAAAACGATACCGAGATCATTATGCCGGATG
>RPQV01000977.1 GCA_003818595.1 Calditrichota bacterium | reverse complement strand
CTCATGCCCAAGTTGCGCGCTGAGCCTGGGCCTTGATGATCCTGACGAAGAAAAACAAGGTCCAGGGTACTCTTCTGCTTAAAGGCTTCCACCCAATCACCGGTGCCGTCCGTAGAACCATCATCCACAATGATGACCTGAAAGCGCTTCCGCTCAAGGGTCTGCGTCTCCAGCGACAGCAGTAAATCGCGTATTTCATCCAGTCGATTAAACGACGGCACGATCACGGAGAGGAGGTGTTCGGGTCGAATATTCACTCCCAGCCGACCAATGATTTGATCTGATAGGTGTCTGATTCTGCTCTGGCTTCAGTAATCATTTCGCCCAGCAGCCCGATGGAAAAAAACTGCACACCGACAATGACCATAAGAAGGCCCAGGAAAAGCAGAGGTCGACGGCTCAGATGCGCATTAAAGAGTATTTTTTGCACAGCTAAAACCACGAGAATCACGACGCCGAACAGAGTGCTCAGCAATCCCCATGTTCCGAACAGATGCAGCGGGCGTTTTTTATATTTGGTCAAGAAAGTGATGGTCAAGAGATCAAAAGCACCGCGGGAGAAACGGGCAATACCATATTTAGTACGACCGAATTTGCGGGCATGATGCTTGACCGGAATCTCAGTCACCCGAAAACCATTTCGATGGGCAATGACCGGCAGATAGCGGTGCAGTTCGCCATATATATTAAATGACTTGACCACCTCGCGGCGATAGCCCTTGAGACCGCAATTAAAATCGTGCAGGTTGAGACCTGAAAAAAGTGAAGTGAAACGGTTATAGATTTTTGAGACAAATCGTTTTGTCCATGGATCGCGGCGGACTCTTTTCCAGCCGGAAACCAAATCATATCCTTCTTTGAGTTTGTTCAATAACGCCGGAATTTCATCCGGATCGTCCTGCAAGTCAGCATCCATGGTGAATACAAAATCGCCTGACGCCTTATGAAACCCCGCAGCCAAGGCAGCGGCCTTGCCGTAATTTTTTCGGAATTGAATGAGCTTGACTCGGGCATCCTCCTGATGCAGCAGCTGAACCAGCACCGCCGAGCGATCACTGGAGCCGTCATCGACAAATATGATTTCAACCTCGCCGACGACAACCGCCATGCGACAGATTCGCTCATAAAGCTCGGGAATTGATTCCTCTTCGTTGAGCATGGGAATCACGATAGAAATATCGATATGTTGATCTGATAATAAAATCATTACAGCCTGACTTTCAATACGCCCTGCGGCATCTTGATGTAAAAATCCTTGGCGGACAAGGACTTGTTGACCTGGAGCTCGTCATAAAACATGGTCACTGATTCTTTTTCCTCAGGACGGATGAAACGCATCATCCGTGGAACAACAGCCTTGCCAAAACGCATGAACCGTTTATATTCCTCAATTCGAAGAATTTTACCATTCTGTGCTTTGAGAATGAGCTGCGAAACCAAACCATACTTCGGCTCGATCGTGTACTGGTAAATCAGTTGCCCGGAAGTGCCGATGACAACAATTTGCTCATCTTTTTCACTGACTATCGCTCGGTCGAGTTGCGCAATCGGCGCCAGACCGCTCATCGACTGAACGAGCTGGTCAAACGGCATGTCAAAACCGAGGAACATTTCCAATCGCAATGTATCTTCATTCGCACCGATATAGGCCAAATTTTCCATGGGTGAAAACAAAGTAAACCGTTTGCGGTCAGCGCTGATGATGCCGATATCCACGCCCAACATTGCTTCGATTTTCACCCAAACGGAATCCGGATTCTTCACACGTACCGTTGCGGTTCCTGAAAATGACTGCATCGGCGACTCGATAACCACTTGTCCATGGCCGCTGATCGAATGGACCAAAGCATGATTTTTTTCGATCACTTCGCGGATCACCGTCAGACGTTTTTCCTGCGGACTGAGCAGCGGACGATTGACAAAGGGAGCGCAATTGAAAAGGGTCGCCAACAAAACAAGCGCTAT
>RPQV01000976.1 GCA_003818595.1 Calditrichota bacterium | reverse complement strand
AAGATTTGAGCAGCAGTGATGATGAATTTCGTGATGAATTGATGAGCATGCTGGCATTATCAGAAAGCGAAGGGACGGAAACGGCCACGTTTACAACCGAAGGTGAACCAGCCGAAGAAATGGCTTCCACTGAGGCAACCAGTTCTGAACAGGATGAATTATTGGCGATGCTGACCGAGTTGGATGAAAGCAACACAGGCGACACTTTTCAGGCAGAAGAGGATTTAGCCGAGACGATCACACCAACCGGAGAATTTGATAACAATAAAACATTGGGCGAATCATACGCCCCACTGGCGGATGACTCGGAGAGATCAACGTTGATCTCTCAGGTGCGTGAGTTGGAATCCATCCTGGAAAAACGTTCAGTGCAGGTCGATAGCTTGCGACGCATTATTGATAATCGCAACGCACGAATTGCCGAATTGCAGAATCGCACCACCATGCTGGCAGAGGTGGAACCGGTTGCTATACAAAAGACAGTTCAGCGAGCGCCGGAAATATCTTTGACAGGATTAAGCGGTCCGTTTGTTGAAAAATACAATCAAGGAAGACTGGCATTCGAATCTTACAGTTATGACGGTTGTATAAGCATCATGAGCGAATTATTGGGTTCAGAGCCCAGCCACATTCTCACCGATAATGCGCAATACTGGATTGGTGAATCCTACTATGGACTCAAACAGTACCAAAAGGCTGTATTGGAATTCCAAAAGGTATTTGCCTACGAAACCACTGACAAGTATGATGATGCGCAGCTCATGATCGGCCTGTGTCAGGTTCGACTGAATCAGCCGGAAGTAGCCCGCTCGACATTTAAGGATTTTCTGAATACCTACATGGGCAGCGAGTATGCCGGTATTGCCAAGCGGTATTACGAAAATATTTAAGTAACTCATACGACTGTTGAAAAGGGGTCGTATCAAAAGGTATAGACCCCTTTTTTTATCTCCAACCCGGCGGAATAGCCGTCGATGGCCGATTTCGATGCTGACTGACTACTGACAAGGAGAGGGCGTGGCCGACTTTGTACATCTGCATAACCATTCTCACTATAGTTTGTTGGATGGCGCCTGTCGTATCAACGATTTAGTGAAGAAAACTCTGGATTTTTCGATGCCGGCTTTGGCGTTGACGGATCATGGAAATATGTTTGGCGCTGTTGAGTTTTACAAAGCCTGTAAATCCAAAGGAATTAAAGCATTAATTGGTTCGGAAGTTTATGTTGCGCCGAAAAGTCGTTTTGACCGCGGCGGTGACGCAAAAAGCGGCGGCTATTCTTTTCATTTGGTTTTGTTGTGTAAAAATGAAACTGGTTATAAGAATCTGATCAAATTGGTTTCTGCAGGATTTGTAGAAGGATTTTATTATAAACCGCGCATTGACCATGATTTACTGCGCGTGCATTCAGATGGGTTGGTCGCCTTGAGCGCTTGTTTGAAAGGAGAGGTGGCCAACACCTACCTGCGCGAGGGTCATGACCGCGCTCTGCATGTGATTGAAAAATATCAATCGGTTTTTGGGCAGGATTTTTATCTTGAGGTTCAAAATCACGGCATCGAGGAGGAAGATCAGGTCCGTAAGGGGATTTACCAGTTAGCAGACGAGACAGGTGTGAAAGTGGTTGCCACCAATGACATTCATTACCTGGAGAAGGAACATTGGGATGCTCATGATGTCCTTCTCTGTCTCCAAACCGGAAAAGATTACGATGATCCGGCGCGTATGCGGTACAATTCGCATGAATTATATTTCAAGTCCGATGCGGAAATGAAAGAAATCTTCTCAGATCACCCGGAGGTTTTGACGAACACCCTCGAAGTGGCTGATAAATGCAATCTGGAGATGAATCTGTCGACCTATCATCTTCCTGATTTTACGCTCCCCGAGGGAGAGGAAAGTCCGAACCTCACTGATTATCTGAAAAAGCTGGCACACGAAGGATTAACGAAACGATACGATACAATTACTCCTGAACTTGAGTCGAGATTGTATTATGAATTGGACGTAATCGGCAAAATGGGATATGCCGG
>RPQV01000975.1 GCA_003818595.1 Calditrichota bacterium | reverse complement strand
AGCCCGCCACAGTTCAGCTCATGTGCGGCAGCATCGACGATGCCGTAATCGTCAAGTTGAGGATCGAGGCGCTGATCGAAAAATGGTTGAGATGCCGGATGATTGAACGTGCAGAACATGGTTGTTACCGACTCGCCGCCAATGGCTCCTGGTTCATCCACCAGCTCATTGATGAGATCGATCAGACGGTGAACGGCCGGTTGGATGAGTGAATACTCTAGAATTTTCATTTTATCAATCACCATGAATAGAAAAGGATAGATATGAGCGATCGACGTTCTTTTTTTCGGCAATTTTTAGGACACATGAATATCGCCATCGAAGAATCCCGCGGCCGGCAGCATTTCAAACTGTCGGATGTATGGGAAATGGATGAGCCGACGTTCCGGCAACTCAAATTGCGCCTGCGTGAGGACGTCACGCTGCGCATCGAGGGAAAGAACAGCACAGCAATCAAATCCAATGAACAGCCGGTCGCCCTGTATATAACAGGAACCGAGGAGGAAGCGCTCTTTGCCGGAGTAAAGAAGCACCTCTCAGTTGAAGAGATGATCCAGGAACTACAACGCTCTTTTGGCCATGAAACCGACGCAGGTTATCGTCTGACACGCGACTATTTGCTCAGCCTTGTCAAACAGGAAATACTGGTTCCGGCGAATGACGTCTATCTTCCCAAAACAGCAAAAAAGGAGGAGATGAATGAATAAAAAAAAGATAAATCAGAGGAAAAGCCGGAGATATTTACAATCAACCGGAACACGCAAAAGAACGGCGTCAACAGACGGGAATTCGCCGCGGTCGGTTCAATCATGGCTATAGGCGCCTTGGCCGGGAATTCGTGTTCCGATCCGAACTCTCCCGAAAAGGAACGGCAAATGGATCAGAGGATGGATTGTATAAAGACAATTCTGTTGACTCATTCTGACCGTATCAACTCCGTCGCCATCAGCCCTGACGACACGCTGCTCGCTTCGGGAAGCGGGGACCAAACCATCAAATTGTGGCGTCTGCCGGACGGCGAGCTGCTGAAAACGCTGACCGGACATTCCGGCCCTGTCCTTTCCGTCGCCATCAGCCCTGACAATACGCTGCTCGCTTCGGGAAGCGGGGATAAAACCATCAAACTGTGGCATTTGCCTGACGGCGGACTGCTCAAAACCCTGAGCGGGCATTCCTACTATGTCAGTTCCGTCGCCATCAGTCCGGACGGCTCGCTGCTCGCTTCAGGAAGCGGGGATAAAAGCGTCAAGCTGTGGCGCCATTCTGATGGTGAACTGCTCAAAACCCTGACCGGACATTCCGCCTATGTCACTTCCGTCGCTTTCAGTCCGGACGGCACACTGATGGCATCGGCCAGTTCGGATGAAACCATCAAATTGTGGCGTCTGCCGGACGGCGAACTGCTGAAAACTCTGACCGGACATTCATCAGCTGTCAACGCAGTTGCCATCAGCCCCGATGGCACGCTGCTCGCTTCGGGAAGTGCGGATAGTACCATTAAATTGTGGCGTCTGCCCGACGGTGAACTGCTCACGACCCTGGCCAGGCATTCCTTGGCTGTCAATTCGGTTGCCATCAGCCCGGACGGAACGCGGCTTGTTTCGGGAAGCGGGGATAAAACCTTCAGGCTGTGGCGCATTCCTGATGGCGAGTTGCTTCAAACCGTGACAGCACATTGTGAGCTGGTTATTTCCGTCGCCATCAGTCCGGATGGTACGTGGTTCGCTTCGGCAAGCGGCGACAAGACCATCAGACTTTGGCTTCTGCCCCATGGGAATCAGATCGCTAATTTAATGGATCCTGCGTGTGAAGAAATACTCCAATGTGATGATTTTCGCTATCCGGAAAGTGCATGTCGCTGCAATATCGTGATGACCTGCACCTGTGACCAGATCTGTTCCTGTGATCAGGTCTGTACCTGCAATGAGGTCTGCACGTCCGACAGCTCCTCAAGCTGCGGCGGAACGTATTGGTACCCGAATTAAGGAAGAGCTGCATGAGAAAAAATCGAACAAAAACAGAAGAAAAACCAAACATTTTTGCAGTGAGTCAAAACAAACAAAGGGACGGCGTCAGTCGGCGGGAATTCGCCGCGGTCAGTTCCGCTATCG
>RPQV01000974.1 GCA_003818595.1 Calditrichota bacterium | reverse complement strand
CCAAATGCAAATTGATGACTCTGATGGATCACCTCGCTGTTGAACTGAATGGATGCCTTGTAAAATCCCGGCGGTAAGGGATTCACCTCAAAGGTAATTGTTTTAGAGGAGTGCTTGCCGCTCTTGACCTTGAGGGTCTGCGAAGATATCGGCTGTTTGAAATCATTATTGATTTCCAAAATCAATTGACCCGTCATGGATTCATTGCTGTCATTGGCAATGTTGACGGGAATGGAGATCTTTTTGGGATTCAATAAAATATGATTTTCCGGTTGCATCAGCAGTTTGAGCGAAAACAAATCGGTAATGCCCTTGACGGTCAATATCGGTGACCCGCCGTAGATTCCGCCGCCGCCGCTGCTGTCATATACACGCACCGCAATGAGATTGGGCGCATCCCAGTTGATCTGATCTTCCGGGATGCGATATTCGCGCAGTGCATCGTACATTCCCAAATAGTCCGGTGGAAACTGGCCGGTTTGTCCAATGACCACACCATTAAAATAGAGTTGATCGACATCATCGATCTTGTTCAGTCGTAGGATAAAACCGCCATATTGTTGCGCTTTGGCTTTCAAAGACGAGGGGATCATCGTCCATGCACGATACCAAGCAAAACCATCATAGCCAGGGTAGCCCTGACTTTCCCAAAGTTCTCCGGCTCTAATTGTCTTCCAGTTGGAATCATTAAATTGCACAGTGCTCCACGCCGACTCGTCGCCGGTGCGGAATTTCCACTCCGACGGCAACAGATTTTGGCTGAGCAGCGGCGCAGCCGGCAACAACAAGCAGCACAGACATATCAGTTTTGTCATTTTCATCCTCTACGATTTAATGTGAAAAACGGCATTGGATCAAATGATCGCTTTATTTCTTATGGGAGAATGTAACAATTAGCCGGTGAAAAAACAAGCGGGGAAGAATTGGGGTGAACCATATCTCGGAGCGAAGGAATCATCCGATCACCCCGCAAAATTAGACAGTCACAATGAATTAAAAAACAGCATTCTTCTCTGCGCGAGGCTGAATTTTAAAAACCCACGATTCGGCAGGTCATGTTCATTGACATTCACCATTATTATTGTTACTATCTTGACGCTGATTTGCAGCCACAAGGTCTTTTCCCGTGAGGACTAGTACGAGAATTGATAATCACAAAGGGATTTTATCGCTATGTTTTTTCGACGAGCAAGGCGACGAAAAGTCATGTTGATCATTAATTTACAATCTCCCATCTGCCGATTGAGTACCATTTTCTTCATGATTCTCCAATGGCAAACGATATTGTGGGCGACCGATTTTCGATCGGAGAAGGCCGGATTCTCAGTCCATTTTCAGGAGGATACAACATCCTTGCGAATTTTAGGAATGTACATGTTGCCGGAAGAAATGATGACCTGCAACGTTTTGGACAGCAACCCCAACAGTCAGTTCAATGTTATCGTCAAACACGGCAAACTAGAGCAATTGGATAAAAAGAGTTGGCGATGGCAGGCGCCGGAAAAAGAAGGGTTGACGGCAATAAAAATAGTCAAATCTTCACCAACTGACTCGATTTTGATCAACGTTTTCGTCATGGTTCCTGTTAAAGAAGTTAAAAATGACTACATCGGAAAGTATAAAATTGGTAAATACCCCTTGAAACCCGCGAAAAGTGGATCAGTTTATCAAAATCCGGAAGGGTTTGTCCAAGTCACGCTGGAAAACCAAAATACCTGGCTTTCCCCCCATTTTCAACTCAAACAATTCCTTTGCAAACAGTCCGGCGGATTTCCCCAATACATCGTCTTGAACGAGCGACTGCTGCTCCTGCTCGAACGCATACTCGAACGAACCCATCAAGCCGGATACCCCTGCCAAACATTTCATATTATGAGCGGCTATCGAACTCCCTATTATAATCAGTTGATCGGCAATGTCCCCAACAGCTGTCATCTGTACGGCGTGGCAGCTGATTTTTTCATCGACGAACATCCAAAGGATGGAATCATGGATGATCTCGACGGCAACGGAAAATCAGACATCAACGATGCGGCCATACTTTATAATATTATTATCCAGATGTCAGAGGAGCCATGGTTTAAGCGCTTTCGGGGAGGATTGGCCAAATACGGCAGCACCTCGACGCACGGACCGTTCGTTCATGTCGACGTGCGGGGTTTTCAAGCTCGATGGGGTAAGTGAAGGAAG
>RPQV01000973.1 GCA_003818595.1 Calditrichota bacterium | reverse complement strand
TCCCTGGACCTATCCGGATTATGCCGGCGGGGAGGTGATCGGCATGTTGACCCGGATCCGGGAGAAGTATCTGCTGCAACTGAAGGGAAAAGCCACGGAGTCCGCTCCGGCGGCGGATGAACTTCCCGTTTCGTCGGGTTTATTGAATGAGGAATTCCAATGATTAGGAGCATGACCGGTTACGGCAAGGCGGAAGCCGTCCTTGCGGGCAGGAAATTTCTGATTGAAATGAAGTCCGTCAACCATCGCTTTCTGGAAATTGCCCTCAGGATGCCCGCCGTACTTTACCCGCTTGAGATGGAGTATAAAAAGAAAATAGGGGAAAGATTCAAGCGCGGTCGCATTGATGTCTCGATCCGGTTGGAGGGAGATGGCGCCGAACCGCCCAAGGTTAATTTGAATCTGGATATTGCGCGTGACTACTTTGATGTTTTGACCCGACTGAAAAATGAATTCAATCTACAGGAACCCATCGGCCTTAAAACCTTCATCAGCTTTCGGGATATTTTCACGCCGCCTATGGAAACGCAGTTGAATGGTGATTTTTTGAATTCGGTGGAAAAAACACTGCAAGAAGCGTTATCGATGCTGGTCAACATGAGACAGGATGAAGGGATTGCTTTGTTTTCGGATATGCAAATGAGACTCCAGACCATTGGTGAAACGATGGGAACCGTTCGGTCGCGCGTACCGCAGGTTGTGATGGAGTATCAAAAACGTCTTTCAGACAGGATTAAGGAACTGTCTGTAGGATTTGAACTTGACGCTGCCCGCCTGGCCCAGGAAGTGGCGATTATGGCGGATCGATGCGATATCACCGAAGAGATTGTTCGTATGCAAAGCCATATCGGCCAGTTCGAAGCACTGCTGCAAAGCGACGAGGCCGAAGGCAGAAAAATCGACTTCCTTTTGCAGGAAATGAACCGTGAAATTAACACGATCGGTTCCAAAAGCAATGATGTGGAAATAGCCCGTCAGGTCATTGAAGCTAAGAGTGAGCTGGGCAAGTTGCGCGAGCAGGCGCAGAATATTGAGTAGGAATATGTCGGATCAGGGATTGTTCATCGTGCTGTCCGCACCTTCAGGGGCGGGGAAAAGCAGCATCTGCCGGAGGCTGCTTGCGGCGTGTCCGGAAATTGAATTTTCCGTATCCTACACCTCACGGAAACCGCGTCCCAATGAGATCAACGGAAAGGATTATCATTTTATTTCCCGCGAAGATTTTCAACGACGGATTGATCAGGGTGAGTTTATCGAATGGATAGAAAATTACGGACACTTTTACGGTACGTCCGGTAAAGCGATGCATGAAGTTTTAGGCAGAGGGAAAGATTTATTGCTCGATATCGAGCCGCGCGGCGCAAAAGAAATTAAGAAAAAATTTGAGGACGGCATTTTTGTTTTTGTGCTGCCTCCCTCTTTGGATGAACTCCTGAAACGGCTGGAAAAGCGGGGGCATGAAAGTCCGGAAGTGATAAAAAAAAGGTTTACTCAAGCCGAGCGTGAATTAAAAGAAGTTATGTGGTATGACTACACCGTTTTTAATGAAGATTTGGAAACAGCTGCCAAACAACTGATCGCAATTTATCATGCGGAGAAATGTAAAACAAACCGTTTAAGCTCTAAAATCGATCGTTTTTTTAAATTATGTTAATAGAGATGTTCAGGAGGTATTAGATTCATGGCAAGAATTACAGTAGAAGATTCTTTAAGAGTGGCTCAAACCAGATTCGGTCTGGTGTCGCTCGCTTCCAAGCGGGCGCGCCAATTGCTCAAGGGTTCCAAGCCATTGATGGAAAGTAAAAATCGGGAGATTGTTCTGTCTCTCAGAGAAATTGCGGCAGGGAAGGTTGTTTACGCCCATCCCGAATTTTTAAAAGGATCCCAGGAAGATTTTAAACCGATTCCGGATAACACAGAGTTCATTGGTGATGAAGAATATCTCGAGTAATCAGCCCGCTGACAAGCTGATCTTTGCTTTGGATGCAGCCGGGTATGAGGAGGCATTATCCTGGATAGAGCTTCTTTCCGACCATGTCGGTATGTTTAAAGTCGGCAAGGAATTATTTACGTCCGTCGGACCGAAGATTGTGGAAAGCATCAAGCAAAGAGGCGGCCGGGTATTTTTGGATCTGAAGTTTCACGATATTCCCAATACGGTGGCCCACGCTGCTGAAGCCGCCGTCGGATTGAATGTTGATATGTTCAATATTCATGCGGCAGGCGGCAGCAGGATGATTAGGGAAACCGTCGACGCTGTG
>RPQV01000972.1 GCA_003818595.1 Calditrichota bacterium | reverse complement strand
GGCTCGATCAAGCTGCCGGAGGGTACGGAGATGGTGATGCCTGGCGACAATGTGAAGATCCAGGGCGAGCTGATCACGGAGATCGCGATGGAAGAAGGACTTCGATTTGCGATACGAGAAGGTGGACGAACGGTAGGTGCCGGCGTCGTGACAAAAATATTGAAATAATTGACATAACACTATGATTCGATTTGGAGTTAATTAAATGGCGGGTCAGAAAATTCGCATTAAACTCAAGGCATATGATCATCGACTGATTGATATGTCAACAGAAAAAATAATCAAGACGGCAAAAAATACCGGTGCGATGATTTCCGGACCGATTCCTTTACCGACATGTCGGTCGGTTTACACAGTGAACCGATCGCCGCATGTTGATAAAAAATCGCGCGAACAATTTGAGACTCGGGTGCATAAACGGCTGGTGGATATTCTCAATTCAACTCCGAAAACAGTCGATGCGCTGATGAAGCTGGAATTGCCGGCCGGTGTGGATGTTGAAATTAAAGTCTGACGATCGTGTGAATTGACAGACCCCTATTAATGAGCTAACAAGAGTTTGGAAAAGAAATGCGCGGAATTATTGGAAAAAAACTTGGAATGACCCGTATCTTCGATGCCGATGGCAATGCGAGCCCGGTAACGGTCATCGAAGCAGGTCCATGCTTTGTCACCCAAATTAAAACGACCGATCATGATGGTTATGACGCCGTTCAATTTGGTTTTGCAGAAAAGCGCGAAAAATCTACCAACAAGCCGGAAAAAGGTCATGCCGGCAAAGCCGGTCTGAAACCTTTTATTGTTCTGAAAGAATTCAGAGACTTTGAAAGCAACGAACCGCTGCAGTTGGGTTCTTCAGTGAAGGCGAATATTTTTCGCGAAGGTGAAGTGGTCAACGTCACTGGTGTCAGCAAAGGACGTGGATTTGCCGGTGTGGTTAAACGGCATCATTTCAGCGGCGGTCCGAAAACACACGGCCAAAGCGACAGAATGCGCGCCCCTGGATCACTGGGACAATCTTCCTGGCCGTCTCGTGTTTATCGAGGATTACGCATGGCCGGACGGATGGGCGGTGAGAATGTCACCATGAGAAACCTGACCATTTTGAAGGTTGATCCTGAAAATAATATACTCATCATCAAGGGTGCAGTCCCCGGTGCGAACAAAGGTTATGTCTTAATCAGAAAGTAACGTATTATGGAACTTGAAGTTTATACCAAAGAAGGCACTGCAACCGGCCGGACCATCGATGTTCCTGATCAATTGTTTGCGGCTGAGCCGAACGAACACGCCATTTATTTGGCAGTGAAAGCTCAGAACACCAATCTGCGTCAGGGAACCCGCGCCACAAAAGGACGCTCCTTTGTCTCCGGCGGCGGCAAAAAGCCTTGGAAACAAAAAGGACGAGGCACGGCGCGCGCCGGTTCATCCCGTTCACCGATTTGGCGTGGCGGCGGCACGCTTCATGGTCCTCTGCCGCAGGAATTTCATCTGAGCCTGCCGAAAAAAGTGAAAAAAATCGCCCGAATCTCGGCCTTATCAATGAAAGCCCGCGCCGAACAAATTCGGATTCTTGAGAATTTTACCCTGGACGAGGCAAAGACAAAACATGTCGCCAGTGTTCTGAAGGGTTTTAATGTCCTGAACGAAAAGACGTTGTTGCTCCTTCCCGAATATGATCAGAGGATGCTGGTGGCCGGAAGAAATATTAAAAATTTCAAAATGGCGATGGCAGCGGACGCTTCGACTTATGATCTGATGGACTGCAAAACGCTGCTGATCATGGAAGGTGCGATTGAAAAGCTAAAGGATGTGTTGGAATCATGAATAGTCAACATGAAATATTGATTCGGCCGATTCTCACCGAAAAGATGCTCAAGATGCAGGAATCTCAACGCAAGTACGGATTCGTAGTCAGCACCAGAGCGAATAAAATTGAGATTAAACGGGCGGTTGAAAAACGATTCGATGTCAAAGTCGATGACGTCGCCACAATGGTGGTCAAAGGCAAAGCTAAACAGAGCAATACCAGACGTGGAATCACCCGCGGCAAACGGCCGGATTGGAAAAAAGCGATTGTCACCCTGCGTGATGGTGATAAAATCGATTTCTTTGAGACGACTTGAGTTTGAGGAGAAGGTAAATGGCTGTTAAAACATATAAACCCATCACGCCCGGACAGCGATTCAAGACGGTCAGTTCTTTTGAAGAAATAACCAAGACAAGTCCTGAACGATCGCTGATCATGCCCCTGCAGAAAAGCGGCGGACGAAACAATGTCGGTCGGGTGACGGCGAGAAGACGCGGCGGCGGTCATAAACGCATGCTGCGGATCATCG
>RPQV01000874.1 GCA_003818595.1 Calditrichota bacterium | reverse complement strand
GTTCAGTTTGGCGGTCAGACGCCGCTGAACATTGCCGGAGAACTGGAAGCCTGCGGTGTGAAAATCCTGGGAACCAGTCCGGAAACCATTGACCTGGCTGAAGATCGCGACCGTTTCAGGCGAATCATGCAAAAACTCGACATCCCGCAACCGCCTTCGGGAATGGCCGGGAACCTGGAAGAGGCGGTTGAAATTGCGGAAAAGATCGGCTACCCGCTGATGGTTCGCCCTTCGTACGTGCTGGGCGGTCGCGGGATGAAAATCGTTCTCGATGAAGAAATGCTTCAGCGCTATGTGACGGCTGCCGTGGATGTTACGCCCGACCGGCCACTGCTGATCGACATGTTTCTCGAAGATGCCATCGAAGCAGAAGCCGATGCCATTGCCGACGGCGCCGACGCTTTCGTACCGGCCGTTATGCAGCACATCGAATACGCGGGAATTCACTCGGGCGATTCTGCCTGCGTCATTCCTCCGGTCATCATCAAGGAAGAACTGGTTAATACCATCCGAGATTATACCCGACGCATCGCGATCGAGATGGGGGTTGTGGGGCTGATGAACATCCAGTATGCAATCTACAAAGATGTGGTTTACATTCTTGAGGCCAATCCGCGCGCTTCACGCACGGTTCCGCTGGTGTCCAAGATCTGCAATATCCCGATGGCAAAAATTGCCACCGAAATCGTCCTGGGCAAAAAGTTGAGCGATTTCAATCTACGCCAACAAAAGTTCCACCATTTCGGTGTTAAGGAGGCCGTCTTTCCCTTTAACATGTTCCCGACAGTTGATCCGGTCCTGGGGCCGGAGATGCGTTCTACCGGCGAGGTGTTGGGCATAGCCGATTCATTTGGGCTCGCCTTTTTCAAGTCGCAGGAAGCGACCAAATCGCCGTTGCCGACGTCGGGAACGGTTCTCATAACTATTGGAGATCGGGACAAGGACAAGATCGTGAAAACAGCCCGCAATTTCCGCGAAATGGGATTCAGAATCATGGCCACTAGTGGAACAAAAGCATTTCTTGAGGCCAACGGCATCCAGGCGCTGTTCATCAACAAACTGCACGAAAATCGTCCCAACATTCTCGACGCCATCGTCAACGGACATATTGATCTGGTGGTGAATACGCCGGCGGGCAAGCTGAGCGAATATGACGATTCCTACATACGGAAAAGCGCCATCAAGCACAACATTCCTTACATCACCACGACAGCCGCCGCATTTGCAGCGACGCAGGGAATTAAAGAGCGTCAAAATGGAAGCTATCCGGTAAAATCATTGCAGGAGTATCATCGGGAAATCGATTAAGCTGCAGATTCGTCACGCTTTCGGCGAATGGGTTCATCCATTCGCCGCCTCCGAGCGCCTCGTTCAGCAGGCTTGGCCGCAGGCCGACAGCCCGCCGAGATATAATAAAGGAAAGGAAAACGAATGATCAAGCGACTCTATTTAGGGGCAGTCGTTGCCGCAGCGTTGTGGGGCTGCGATTCCATTGAAAAAACCGTCATCATCGAGTCACCGGACAGCCAGGTTGTCGTCACATTTTCTCTCGCTGAATCTTCACCGCGCTATGCGGTGAGTTTTCACGGTGCCGATATCATCCGCGATTCGCCGCTCGGTTTGGAGCTGCGCGAGGGCGGCGCGCTGGCCGCCGGTCTGATGATCACTGATATCAAGCGTAAAAGTCATGACGAAACATGGAATCTGGTCGTCGGCAAAAGTTCTACTGCGCGCGATCATTACAACGAAGCGACAATCGCTCTGCAGGAAAAAGCGACGCCGCATCGCCGATTGGACATCGC
>RPQV01000873.1 GCA_003818595.1 Calditrichota bacterium | reverse complement strand
GGCAGAAAGCTGGTCGAAGAGAACTATTTTAATGATTTGCTGAACGTATGACGGAAGGAACCTCAAATACTTTCAGGTCCGGGTATGTCGCCGTCATCGGCCGGCCGAATGTCGGTAAATCAACTCTGACCAACGCTCTGCTAAAATTTCCACTATCGATCATTACTGCCAAACCGCAGACGACGCGGCATCGTCTGCTGGGCATATATACCGATGATGCCGCGCAAATCATTTTCCTCGATACCCCCGGACTCATCGAACCTCGTTACAGACTGCATGAGGCGATGATGAGGGCAGCCAATGCGGCGATGAGCGATGCGGATGTCCTGCTGTTATTGGTAGAGGCCTCGAACGAACCGTTCGAGGATGATAAAAAAATCCTCACTGAAATCTCCCGCTTCGCCAAGCCGGTGATACTCGTCATCAACAAGATCGATCGCATGGACAAAGATATGCTGTTGCCGCTCATTGACGCCTATACCCAATTGCATTCTTTCGCGGCCATTGTGCCGATATCCGCCTTGCAGCAGCAGAATATCGACGCGCTGAAAGAGGCGCTGCTTTCGTTGCTGCCGATCGGACACCCTTTTTATCCTCCTGATGCGGTCACAGAACATCCGGAACGCTTTTTCGTCTGCGAATTGATCCGCGAACAGGTCTTTGAATTGTACAGCGAGGAAATCCCCTTTTCCACCGCAGTGGTGATCGATGAATTTCGTGAACGCAGCGGTCACAAGGATTTCATCAAGGCGCGAATTATCGTCGAACGAGACTCTCAAAAAATAATCCTGATCGGTAAAAAGGGGCAGGCGATTCGTCGCTTAGGGCAACAGGCACGACGGAAAATCGAGGAATTCCTCGAACGGCCGGTCTATCTTGAACTGTTCGTCGCTGTTCGCGCCAATTGGCGAAAGACAGACTCTTTTCTCAAAGAATTCGGCTATGATTTTAGCAGTTGACCCGTCTACACCAGGAGAAATGTCGGTGAAGCAATCATTTTTCCGTTATTGTGAAAAAACAAAACAGCTCAGCAGAGTCATGTTGTGGGCGCTGACAGCACTCCTGCCGCTGCTCATTTCCTGTGCGGCTTTGCGCCTGCAACCGGCGGTCGGCACCAGTCCGGTCATTCGCGTCGGCATCGTCCCGCGAGCGGATGAAATCTGTTTCCAACCTGACAATACCATGCGAATTCTGACGCGGGATGCAGACAAGACCTACCGATCAAAATCAAAAGAGGAGTGGCGCGTGCGCGTTCAGCCGGGTTCAGTGGCTCCGCCGCCGGTGAACCTTCTTTTGGGAACCTATGCGACCAAGGCCGAGGCCAAAAAAATGGCTCTGCCTTTCGAACAGGAAAAAATCAGCGTCCGCATCGTCGAATCTGATAATCAACTGAATCTGGGAGGGAGGAGCATTGCGGGCAAGACACAGTTTTTGCTCTACATCGCCGATCAGTTCCCCTCACTTGAAAACGCCGAACGATATCGTCAAGCCAATCCCTTGCTGCAAAACGCGCGTCCAGTATCAAGTACGCGCGAGGTGGCGGGAACGCTGCTATTGATTTCCCCTCAAGGGGAAGAATTGGCCATTAAAGACATGGTTCGTCTGGCTGGTCCGCGTTTTACCATCAAAAATGTACAGGTGGGCGAGGGTTTTCACTGGTCGCGACAGGAGACGCGCTCATATCGCGGCGAGCTGGAATTCCGCGTCACCTCGGATGGCAAAGTGACGGCCATTAATGTCATGCCTTTGGAAGAATATCTCATGGGGGTTGTGCCGGGAGAAATGGCGCCGAGTTTTCCTCTG
>RPQV01000872.1 GCA_003818595.1 Calditrichota bacterium | reverse complement strand
TATATTAATAGCGTTCCAGGGAGTTGACGTCGGGAGATGAAGAGACTACGAGCGGGTGACGAGGGGTGATTTCAGGACAAAAATGAGTTGTGGCTGAGGTGCTGAGGTTGAAATTTGACTGAATGATAGAAATGAAAATTATTCTGCAAATTTTTCCATTTTTCTTATTTCTGTAATATGATCGTGTTTAACCGTCCCCCTTTATGGTCGGGAATGGTTATGTCGACAGTATTCAAACTTCTTTCGCCATTTGTCGCTTTTTGCTGTATGGAGTGACATGGCGAAGCTGTATATGGATATTACTAAAACAGATATTCAGTCCGGCTTTTGGTTTCACCGATTTTCAAACAGGGCAACCTTTGTTCAGGCAGTGAAAAGAATATGATGAAAACGTTATTTCTTGTCCTTTTATTATCAGCAGGGTTATTCAGCCAAGAACGGACCATCAAACCGGGGGATGCCCTCAATATCGTGGTTTACGGCCATCCGGAACTCAGTCGCCCGGTGACTGTCGGCGCCGGCGGCGTGGTCGACTACCCCTTCATGCAGAACATACCCGTCGATGGCATGACCGTCGAGGAATTGCGCAAATTCATGGTGGCGCAGTTGTCGCGTTACATCGAAGGCCAGCCCATCATCACCCTCAGTTTCGCCGAGAGCCAACTGGTCACCCTGAGTGTGCTCGGTTACGTCAAAAAACCCGGCACCGTGCAGTTGCCGCTTTTCGGCACCCTGCAGGAGGCCGTGAGCCAGGCCGGCGGTCCGCTGGAAGGGGCGAAAATGGATCAGATCACTCTCTTCCGCAATGAAGGGGGAGAGGTGAAGAAACGGAATTACAATCTGGTGTTCCTCAACCTGCTCGGCGACATGCGCCAGAATCCGGTGATGCAGCAGGGGGATATAGTGTTGGTCACCGGCAATCCGATATTCGCCGGCGTCAAAGTCATCGGTGAAGTCAACGATCCCGGCATTCACGAAGCCTTTTACGGCGCCACGGTGATGGACATGATCTTCAAGGCGGGCGGATTGAAACCCAAGGCCGAAGTCGCCAAAATACGTTATATTTCGCCGACGGAAAAAAAATCCAAAGAGATCCTCATCAATTTGAACAGCTATTATCAGGATCCGTATCATTATACATTACCAACAGTGGTAGCGGGAGACATCATCATCGTGCCCGCCAAGAAAGAGTGGCTGCGCAACGGCTTGGCCATCGCTGCGGATTTGACTTCAATCGTCATGCTCTTTTATTACGTCACCCAGATCAATCGTACTCGTTAGGGGCGGGAATGACCTATGAACAGCAAAATGCAGGCAATTGAGCATCGCGAGTGGGGATTCGAGGATTATCTCGAACTCGCGCTGCGCAAAAAGTGGATCATCCTGGCTGTTTTTGCGGCGGTTTTCACGGTTTCGCTGATTTACAGCCTCTCCCGGCGAGACGTCTATTCCGCTTCCACCACTTTTTCCATCGATGAACAGACGGAATTTTCCGGCGTCAATTCGAACAACCGCGTCATGCCCTACTACTGGCGTATGGGACCGGGCAAACCGCTGGAATATTACAATGCCTTGATTTACAGCCAGCCGTTCCGCGACATGGTCGTTAAAGCCGCACTGGCGGACAGTCAGCTGCTGCGCAACGGCGGCGTCTCGACGGATCAGGTGCTTGAAGTTCTGGCGACGCTCAGCATCAGCAAGGAAGATGAAATGTCCTCCCTGATGCACATGGGCGTGCGCGCTTTTGATCCCATGATCGTTTACCGCGTCGCCAGTCTTGCCGCACTCTCTTTCAAAGAACGG
>RPQV01000871.1 GCA_003818595.1 Calditrichota bacterium | reverse complement strand
GTCCTGTTGAAATCTTCAGAATATATGATGCTCAAATTCAATATCATCAAAATGGCCACAGCCGCAGCTTTTTTACCGGTTGTCATTTACGCCCTGGTTGCGGGAATGGGAACAACCGTTCTTCGCGCAACCCTGATGGCCATGGCTTTTCTGCTCTCGTTACTGATTGGAAAACAAAAAGACCTCTATAATATTCTTTTCGGCGCAGCGTTAATCATTCTGATCATTGCGCCCGAATCTCTTTTTGAAATTTCTTTTCAATTATCCTTCAGCGCGGTTTTCGCGATTCTCTACATCGTTCCGAGGCTGAGCGATCTGACCTTACCGATTCCATCATCAGCGCCCCCCTGGCTGCAGACGCTGAGTCATCGTATTTATATTTTCATCCTGGTATCGGCTGCCGCTACTCTGGGCACACTGCCCATTATTGTCTTTTACTTTAACCGCGTCTCCGCCGTGACATTGATCGCAAACCTCATTGCGGTTCCCCTGCTGGGCATGCTAACTTTAATTCCGGCGATGGCTTTTATCCTCACCTCACTGTTTTCACCCTGGCTTGCTGGTTTTCTCATTTCAGCCGCATCGTTTTTCACCGGTATTGCCGTCGCAATAATCAATTGGCTGGCGTCATGGTCTTGTTCCTCTTTCGGTCTTGTAAAACCAAACCTCGCTGAAATAACAATTTTTTATATCTTTAGTTTTCTCTTGATTCAAGCTGTCACGCCGGGCAACAGAATAAATAATCAGGAATTTCTGGCGCGCCATCCATCTTTTGTAAAAATGGCTCTCCTGATTACTATGGCATTGATTCTGGCTGATACTGCTTATCTTGTCGCGAAAAACAGATATTCCACCGATTTAAAAATTACAGCCATTGATGTCGGGCAGGGCGCGGCCACTCTGGTTCAATTGCCCCAAGGCATCAATATGCTCATTGACGGCGGCGGCTTTCATGACAGTGCCTTTGATATGGGCCGATCAGTGATCGCTCCGTTTCTTTATGCTCAAAGAATCAGAAAAATTGATATCGTTGTTCTCACGCATCCTCACCCGGACCATCTTCAGGGCCTGATCTACATTTTGAATAACTTTGATGTTCAAGAAGCATGGTGCACCCGATTTAAAGTGGATGATGATCTAGGCCAGATCTGGGAAAAAACAATCACTGACCGTAAAATAAAAATTAAATATCTGTCATCACAATCGCTGCCTGAAAATATTTCCGGTGTTCTTTTCCAATGCCTATGGCCTTTACATCCATCGGCTCAAAATGATCAGGAAACGTCCTATGATGAAATCAACGACGATTCTCTGGTTATGAAAATGACCTATGGGAATGGAAGCTTTCTTATCACAGGCGATATTTCCGCCCATGTTGAAGCTCTTCTGATCCGGTCGGGACAAAATTTGAAAAGCGACCTTCTATTTGTGCCGCATCACGGCTCTGTCCACTCCAGTTCTGTGGATTTCATCCGTGCTGTTTCCTGCCGTTTTGCAATTGTCAGTTCCGGCAAAAATAATGTCTTTCGTCACCCGCATCCCGCTGTTCTTGACCGCTACACATCTGCCGGCATCGAAATTTTCCGCACAGACAAAGACGGAGCGATTTCCGTATATTCGGATGGCAAAGCCATAAACGTCACTCCATGGCTCAAGTAATTTCCAGCATTCCTCATTATTCGTTGTCAATATCGTATTTTTAAGTTATACGTTGCGCATATTAAAAAATTTAACAAAAATAATATAACAGGAGAAGATATATGGCCATTCAACAGACATTAATCATTATTAAACCTGATGGACT
>RPQV01000870.1 GCA_003818595.1 Calditrichota bacterium | reverse complement strand
GCGAAGCACAGCTTCGCACCCAATTTCCGTCCCAAGCTTCAGCTTGGGACGGAGATGAGAGGGGTGATACTTTTGATACAGCATCTGAGATGAGATGGGAGATACTTATAATACAGCCCCAGAGGGAGACCCCACCAAGTCATTGCGAGGCGTTCCCCTGATTCTCGGAATAAAACAACCGCTCTATGTTGAACGCCGAAGCAATCCCCAGCCTTTATGCAACCATTAGCCCCGTGCAAATCACAAAAAAGGATCTTAGCAACATTATAAAGTACTCTCCCGCTGCATACGGGGGGAGATACTTTTGATACAGCCTCGGAGATAAAGGAGGCTTTTTCACACAGTCTGTCCGCGTGGGAATCCTTTCTTCGGCGCTCCGCGCCGGTGGATCGTGGGCGATGCAGAACTTTAGCGTAAATGGACGCAGAGTGTCCGGCAACGCATGACCACGCAGAGCGTGGCAACGAGGGAACGTCGCTGGATGAAGCCGCGGGAAGGAGCGCTGAAGCAGGGATGGTTTTTATCGAGAGTTACCTTCCCGGAAGCTAAGAAGCTTAAGGGTGGTTTTTATCGAGAGTTACCTTCCCGGAAGCTAAGAAGCTTCCGGGAAGGGACGCACGGAAAGGTGGATGGAAAACTGGGTGGCTTTTATCGAGTGCTGGGCATACTTTTGATACAGCCCCGGAGATGAGAGAATCTCAGCAACGCAATACAGTGCTCTTCCGCCGGGGATCGCCCCGCTTCGCGGGGACTCGCGATAACTTTACTTTCCAAGTGCGACTTGGAAGCAGATCAAAGAACGACGCTCCGCGTCATTATTTCAGCACCTTGTCCCACGGGGCGGTCTTGTTTTTACCCCGCATTAAGGCGGTTCTGAATCATCGGGCGCTTGACATTACTCTGCACCTTGGGCATTTCAGCGGAGTCTGGTCTCTATATACCTATTGGAGTTGGATCAGAGGAATGATGGCAATGGTCACAACTTGTGTGTGATCCGGCCCGCGCTCAACGCAGCGTGGGTCTGGTCATTAAAATGTCGTCCAGCCAGGTTTTGAAATCATCTTTTTTGTCGAATTGGGGAAATCGCATGGAGGCGTCTTCCAAAGTCTGCTGTACCAGTATCTCCCCTTTTTCGGCATTATGCATTAGTCGAATGGCCTTGCTGTAAATATAGTCGAGATGTTTTGTGACAAGATGCTCAAAAAGTCTTTTTTCTTGATTTGACATCTTTGATGCTCCTCATCTTTAAGTAAACCCTGACAGCGTCGCACTTGAACAGGACATTCAGCCTTCTCACTGCTGTTCAATCAACGCCAAGCCTCTGCGGACAAAAACAATGGTGCAACAGTCGCATGTAAATTGATTCGTCCGGGCGCAATTACCCATCTGTAATGACGAAATACATTTTCGTCATTACTGCGCATCGACGTGCAGAGAGTTCAACCTTCGCATGCCTGACAATCTCGTCCACGATGTCGGATTTGTCCCTCTGCAATGTGATTTGTGAATATGCTAAAAACGTGCCAGGAAAATTGTCTCGACCGACCCCGGGGTCGGGAGATCAACAACTCTTATTTCATCGTCGCCTACGAGGTGAGAGACGGTTTTATACAGTGGGGGATTATGAACTCGACGAATGGGAAGATTATTTGCCCGTTCCGAGCCACTCCAGGGCGTTGAGGATCAGCCTATTCTGCACCTCATTATCGAAAGTATGCGAGAGTTCCCGATGGGTTTGGCTTTCAAAATCAATGTCGTTATGCCCCATATTGAGATAGATCATCCGATATTTACGATTGGTCCAT
>RPQV01000869.1 GCA_003818595.1 Calditrichota bacterium | reverse complement strand
CGAAGGGGTGGATATTGAAGCTTCCAGTGAACATGAGTACAATATTGGCTGGACTCAAGCGGATGAGTGGGTCGAGTACTCGATCCAGGTGATGAGCGCCGGCGTATATCGTGCGGATCTGCGTTTTGCGGCTGCCTCCGACAAGAGTTACTTTCACCTGGAAATCGACAGAGCCAATCTCACCGGAACAGTGGAGATTCCGGTGACGGGGGGTTGGCAAACGTGGACGACTGTGACCCTGCCCTATCTCTATCTGTCAGAGGGCAGAAAGATGCTTCGATTTCACGCTGAATCCGCAGGTTTCAACATCAATTATTTGAATTTCACCCTTTTGGAAGCCACCCAGCTTCCTCAAATAAAGTTGACGGCGCCGCAAGATGATGATCGTTTTCAGCTCGGCGAGTCGATTGCCCTGTCCGCCGATGCTTCTGATCCCGATGGTTACATCCGCCAGGTGGAGTTTTTCGCCAATTCAAAAAAAATCGGTCAGGCTGTTTCAATACCTTACACCATCTCCTGGATACCGGATAAAATCGATCAGTATGAACTCTATGCCCGCGCTGTCGATAATGTGGGTGCTTTTGCTTTGTCGGATACGCTGACCATCGGCATTAAATTTCCTTCATTTGATGACGGACCATTCTTTTCCGCTGAGCATGGATTCTATACGACGCCGTTTGATCTGCAGATCGATGGAGGAACCAGCGGCACCGTCATCCAATACACGCTGGATGGTTCTGATCCGTTGAATTCCCAAAATGCGCTGCGCGCCATTTCACCGGCTCAAATTAGGGTGGATCCCGCAAGCAGCACGAATCGAGGAAATACCCCTGCATTTGTGGTTCGGGCGGTGACGATGGCAGGCGCCGTGCAGAAATCCCGCGTGCGAACACAGACCTATATTTTTACCGGTCGCGTCCGCGCCCAAAGACGTCCTGCAAACTGGCCGGAATCGGGCATCAACGGACAGAATTTGCGCTATGATATTTCCACCGAAGTGGTCAATGATGCACAATATAAAACCCTGATTGAACCGGCATTGAAAGATATTCCCACATTGTCGATGGCGACGGATATGGCCAATCTGTTTGATCCCCTAATCGGCATTTATGTCAATGCTCTACAGGATGGAATTGACTGGGAGCGACCGGCTTCGCTTGAGCTCATCAATGCGGATGGTACGCAGGGCTTTCAGGTCGACGCCGGCGTGCGTATCCGCGGCGGTTGGAGCCGCAACGCCTATTTCCCCAAGCATGCTTTTCGCTGGTTTTTCCGCGAACAGTACGGTTATGCCAAACTCAAATACCCTCTGTTCGGCGATGAAGGCGGCGAAGAATTTGACAAGATGGATTTGCGCTGCAGTCAGAACTATTCCTGGCACTCTGAAGGCAGCCCTTTGAACACCGAAAATCGCGATGTTTTTTCGCGTGATCTGCAGCGCGAAATGGGGCAACCTTATACCCGCAGCCGGTATTATCATCTTTACATCAACGGTCTGTATTGGGGATTGTATGAGACGCAGGAACGCTCCGAAGCCGCCTATGCGGCAACTTATCTCGGTGGTGATCCTGAGGATTACGACGTGGTCAAAGTAGATGCCGGTCCGGGGCGGCCCTACAACATTGAAGCTACCGATGGAAACCTTGATGGATGGCGGCAAGTCTGGGACGCCTGTCAACGCGGTTTCACGTCCGATCAGGAGTATTTCAAATTGGAGGGACGTGCTGTCGATGGCTCGCCGGATTTGCTCGGTCAACCGCTGGTCGATATCGATAATCTGATCGACTATATGCTGGTGATTTTACATACGGGG
>RPQV01000868.1 GCA_003818595.1 Calditrichota bacterium | reverse complement strand
TTGCGTAAGCTTGATCAGGGATGTCAATGCATAAATACCGGCCTGTTAGCATCCATCTTTTTTTCTGAAAACATTTGACCTTCTTAAAGATACCCAAAGACACTAACTTTTATCTATGGTTCCAATCCAAGCTTCTCAGCATCAGCTTTCATCGCTTCAATAACGAATCTAATATGATCCTCAAGCGGAACTCCTAACTCCTTTATTCCAATGTCGATATCTTCCCTGCTTACATTCTTTGCAAAGGCTTTATCTTTGAGTTTTTTCTTGACCGATGAGACCTGAAGATCGGATATCTTGTTCGGGCGGATTACTGCTACAGCAGTGATGAAGCCGCAAAGCTCATCACAGGCATATAATACTTTTGCCATCAGTGTTTCTCTTTTAACATTGGTAAAACTTGCATGTCCTAAGATAGCATATCGTATATCATCCGGATAGCCTTTAGTTTTGAGAATTTCCGACCCTTTTAAAGGATGGTCAGGTATTGTCGGAAACATTTCATAATCGAAATCATGAAGGACGCCTGCGATTGCCCACTTTTCTTCATCGTCGTTATACTTTCGTGCATATGCCCTCATGACTGATTCAACAGCATACATATGTTTTCGTAAAGAATCACTTTTTGTATATTCATGCATGAGGTTTAGTGCATCTGTATAATTCATTTGTATTCCTTATGTTATAGCTGCATATGTAAAATAACTCCGAATACTAAATAGTCTGCCATCTATTCGGTGGATGTACTTGACCAAAAAAGATTTTTTTGTAGTCGTGAACTTTAGATCGCGTAATGCGAGATATCTTGATACGAACGCTGAAGCATTCGACTACCATTTTCCACCTCAACTAAATTAAAGATGATGGACAATCATCAGACAAAACACATTGTTCACAGAGCGGCCTGCGGGCTTTACAGGTTTTCCTGCCATGAAGAATCAGGAGATTACTGAACCGGTACCATTCTTTTCGAGGAACAAGTTTTATTAAATCCTGTTCTATTTTGTCGGGCGATTCATTTTTTGTCAGGCCAAGCCGATTTGATAGTCTAATTACGTGAGTATCAACCACGATTCCGCTTTGAATGCCAAATGCACCTCCGAGAACACAATTTGCTGTTTTCCTTCCTACTCCCGGTAAAGACATAAGTTCTTCAAGTGTCTGCGGTACTTGACCGTAAAAACGGTTAACAATAGCCGAGCTTGCTTCCATTATATGTTTTGCCTTCATTCGATAGAAACCGGTCGATTTAATTTCGGCCTCCAATTCATTTCTATCGGCTGCGGCAAAGTCCTTAGCCTGTCTATACTTAACAAACAACGCTGGTGTCACAATATTAACCCTCACATCAGTGCATTGGGCCGACAATATCGTCGAAACAAGAAGCTGCAGAGGATCTGAAAACACAAGAGCCGTTCGAGCTTCGGGAAATTCCTTTTTCAGACGAGATATAATCCGCGCCGCTCGCTTGGTATTATCATATTTTTCAATTTTCTTCAAAATTAGATAATTTCTTTAGTGAGCCAAGTTCCGGTGCGAATTGCATTAGCAATAGGATGCCTATCTTTCGTAAATTTTTGAGCAGCCAAAACTGTCGCATGTAGAGTGAACCTGTCCTTTGTAAGTATCCGGAGCACATACTCCTCTCCTATTCCCAAACCAAGTTTACGCTGCCACACTGAAACATTGAGATGGTGTATCTCTGTTCGAAAAAATTTAATTGATTCGCCTAACTCCTTGTTAAATATGTCATAAGGTTCTTTTCCTTTAACAAAATTCACCTGCAATTCGAATCTATCAAAACCGCTATAAGAGAC
>RPQV01000867.1 GCA_003818595.1 Calditrichota bacterium | reverse complement strand
CCATTCAGTATTGCGAAACAGCCCGGACTCGGCGACATTCCGCGTATCAAGTTATGTCAATTCAGTGCCCTGAGCGTCCAATCGATCTTTTCCATTTCCTTGGTGAGCTTGGGCGCTCGAGTGGGTTCTCCTGACTGTCGTATCGCCACCAAATTTCCCGCTTCGATACCGGCTGCAGTGCGCACCACGAGATCAGAACCAACATCAGCCAGGATATCATGCAATTCACCCGCGGTCATCTCCGGTGTAATCGAGACCTTCTGCTGCAACAGGATTTCACCGGTGTCGATATTTTTGTCAATGAAAAAGGTCGTGACGCCGGTTTCAGTTTCACCATGTATCAACGCCCAGTTAATCGGCGCAGCGCCACGGTATTTGGGCAGCAGCGAGGCATGCAGATTAACAGCTCCGAGACGAGGAATTTTCAGCACCTCTTCAGGCAGAATGCGGAAAGCGACAACGATAAAGAGATCGGCTGACCAATCGGTCAACTGCTGCAGAAAAACAGGATCATTGAGCTGTTGCGGTTGCAGGACAGGCAGACCTTTTGAACGCGCAAATGCCTTGACGCTGGATGACTGCAGTTTTTGGCCGCGCTTTGCCGGCTTATCAGGCACGGTGACCACTCCAACCAGCTGTTGACCAGCGTCCATCAGTTTTACTAAACTGGGAACCGCAAAATCAGGGGTTCCCATGAATACGATATTCATTTTTTCTTTGCGGCCTCTACCCTTTCTTCAGCCGTGACGTTCTGGGCGATTGAACTGCGCAGGAGTTCCACTTTGCAGCCGTCAGCAATCTCAAGAATGATGATGCGGTTTTCCTTCTTAAACCCTTTCACCGTACCAAATATGCCGCCAACGGTCATGACACGGTCGCCCGATTGTGTTTCCTCAATCATTTTTTGATGCATTTTCTGTTTGCGCGCCTGAGGTCTGAAGATAAGCAGCCACATAATCATAAAGATAAGAAGCATCGGCATCATGAAACCCATCATGCCGCCAGGTGAAGATTGTTGGCTGGAACCCGCAGACGCGACGATTGTTAGAAGAAAAAGCATAGAATCCTCCTGTTTGATTAGTCAGTTAAATTTTGCTGATAATTTGTCAAGAAACTCTTTTTAAAAGAATAAAACTGATCCTGAGATATCGCCTCGCGCACCCGCTTGAGCAATCGCAAATAAAAGGCGAGATTGTGCAGACTCAGCAACCGCAAGGCCAATATCTCGCGGGCTACATATAAATGCCGCAAATACGCACGCGTGAATCGACGACAGGCATAACAATCACATTCCGCATCTAAAGGGATGAATGACTGTTTGTGGGCGCCATTTTTGATATTCACGACCCCCGCTGAGGTGAATGCCTGACCATTGCGACCGTTTCTCGTCGGCATAATGCAGTCAAACATATCAATACCCCGTTCAATTCCCGCCAGTAAATCTTCCGGCTTGCCCACTCCCATGAGATAACGCGGTTTGTGAGCAGGAAGTAATTCGGTGACGACCTGCGTCATGTCGTACATTTCATCTTTAGCTTCTCCCACCGACAACCCGCCGATTGCATATCCGTCAAAATCGATTTGCAGGAGTTCGCGGGTGCATTCACGACGCAATTCTGCAAACGTTCCACCTTGAACGATTCCAAATAAAGCCTGAGAAAATGGAAAACGAGATGGTGATTTACCGAAAGCGATGAAGCAGCGTCTCGCCCATTCGACTGTCAACTTGACCGATTGTCGAACATAGATATAGTCGGCAGGAAGCGGCACGCATTCATCCAGCACCATCATAATATCCGATCCGAGATCGCGTTGAATT
>RPQV01000866.1 GCA_003818595.1 Calditrichota bacterium | reverse complement strand
CCGTGAATAAAAGCGACTTCAGCTTTGGCGTATTCGGCGAGCATGTAGCACGCCTCGCCATAGGCAAACCAGAGGTCACCACGAGATTGATGACCATTCATCAGGCTCTCGTACAATGTATCTTTTGCCTGACGATAAAACCGCTGCGCGTTGAGCAGGGCGCCCCAATGGACGATTTCTTTGTCATCCAGAAATGGACGGTGCATCGCGCAATTGGCTGCAATCATCCTCAACACATAGCCATCTGCCAGGCGCGCCTGGTGCACCGTCAATTGTTCAGCATCGACGGCTGAGGGCAGGCTCTGCCAGATTTCTGCCAGGACATCGGCGGTCGCGCGTCCTTTAAACGGAAAATCTTTGAAATACTCGATAATTTCGAACAGCGGCCGGAGATTGCCGCTCTCCGGATTGATATCCCAAGCCGTTCGCAGCGCTTTTTGTGCACCGCTCAAATCAAGGGCGACGAGTGCGGTTTCGCAGCGCTCCAAATACTCGTCAGCAGCAGAAAAAAAATTCAATTGTTCAGTCATTATGTCTCAAAGGGAAGAAATCCATTGCCGATCGAACCACTGGGGGCTTTATAAGCTGCTAATTGCGCCCGTTTTCGTGTTGAATTGATGGCTGTCCATTCATGCATCCCCCCGATCTATTCAAGATAAAAAAATCAGCGGCAACAATCAATCAAATTTTCATTTTTCCGCAGTTCGGCCCAATGACCGACCTTAAATGTCCTTCATCAAACGGGCTGTCGCTCGACTCATTTTGAATAAAGGACCAGCATCCTAGCCCCATTGGGCTGGTAAAAATGACTTGCAATTATTATTAAAAAGAGTAAACTCAATATTGATGAATCATTTTAAAAAACCAAAGGAAATTGCATGAAAAGTATAATGAGCTTGATATTGAGCGGAATCGGATTGCTGCTGCTGATTTTTCGGATGCCGTTGGTTTATGCATTGGTCGGCAAATTCAAAACCCGCGTCGCGTTGTTCCTCGGAATTGACAAGCTGGAGATTTTTATGGCCGCATTGACGATTTTCGCGATCCTATTGTTCGTCGGCGGATTGATTTGGGTCGGACTTGATTGGCGACGCCACCAGAGCCGCATGGATGCTGAAAGCACGAAAAGCTGTGATTTCATTCAAAATTGAGTGAATCATTATCGTATCTTCATTTTCCGACGCAGATGAAGCAATTATATAAGGTGTGCTGCTTAATGGTGAGAACTCTTGACAAGCTTTTTATCATATCATTTATTGTGTTGTCAATGATTGATGATGGGGGATTGACTGCTGATGTCAAGGCGTCATATTCCTTTGTTTCTTCTAATCTGCCGATTATTTTGATCGATACGCGAGGGTACCCGATTCAAGATGCGATCCGAATCCCTGCTTTGATGGAGGTCAAATATCATGCCGATGGGAGTCGTAATGACCTGAATCAGGAAAATGATTTTGAAGGCCGGATAAACATTGAAATACGCGGGTCTTCGTCAGCTTATTTTGATAAAAAATCTTTTGGATTCGAAACCCAGGACGCCAAGGGTGAAAACTTGAATGTCCCGCTTTTGGATTTGCCTGCGGAAAATGACTGGATTCTGTATGGTCCTTACAGCGATAAAAGTCTGTTGCGCAATGCCATCACCTTTTATCTAGCGCGAAAGATGGGTCGCTATGCCTCACGCACCCGTTTCTGCGAAGTGGTCTTTAATGGCGAATACCTTGGCTTGTACATGCTGATGGAAAAGATCAAACGCGATAAAAACAGAGTTAATATTTCACAACTCACTCCGGAGGTTGTCGATGGAGATGATCTCACCGG
>RPQV01000865.1 GCA_003818595.1 Calditrichota bacterium | reverse complement strand
ACAAACCTTACTTTAAATTAGGCAAAATTCAAATAAGCGATGGCTCTTCCGATTTTTCTGATCTTTCCTTAATTATGCCCTTTGCGGCACCTATTAAAAGTTTGGATGGCGGTGCAAGCGGCGTTTCCTCGGAGAAAAAATCAATACTCACTGTTGCTTTAAAAGGTAATGCTTACGATTTATCCCCTGTCGATATTAAGGGTGAAATAAGTCCTTATCTGGGCGATTACAAGGTAGAAATCAATTTTAAGAGCCTGCCGATGCCTTTGGTATCACCCTACATGGTTCAATTTGCCGGCTATAAAGTTGAAAAAGGCAAGCTGACGCTGGGACTGAAATATAATGTTGTCAACAGAAAATTGACGGCGTCAAACAGTATATTTATTGATCAGTTCGAGTTGGGCGAGAAAGTTGAAAATCCAAATGCCGTTTCATTGCCACTTAAACTGGCAGTCGCGTTGCTGAAAGATTCAAGCGGTAAAATAAAAATAGATGTCCCCATTACCGGCAGTCTGGATGATCCTAAATTCAGTGTAGGCGCGATTTTTACCGATGCGTTGGTGAATGTGATTAGCAAAGTGGTCACTTCGCCTTTTAATGCATTAGCCTCGCTGATAGGCAGTGAAGAAGACATGAGCACGATTAGTTTTGCGGCTGGGAATTCGACATTGGATAAGCAGCAACAGGCCAAACTGGACAGTTTATCCAAAGCGCTGAATAAGCGGCCGATTTTAAATTTGGATATCAAAGGCGCCGCTTTCCAGGAGCAGGATTGGCCGGTTATTAGAGAAGATGCATTATATGATCTACTTAAAAAACGTAGAGCCGTCGAAATTAATAAAAGTGCCGATAAAAAAATACGCGAGGAATATATCGAACTTTCTGATGACGACTACAAGCGTTTATTAGCGGATATGTTTATTGAAAAGTTTCCTCTGCTGGCAGAAAAATCATTTTTAGGTACGCCAAAATTGATGAATCCAGAAGCCGGTGATTTTTATGAAATAGCCAAACAGAAGCTTTTTACCATTATTAAGGCGGAAGAGAGGCGTCTTAGAAAGCTTGCCTCGGCTCGTGCACAAGCTATTGCAAAATATGTCGTTCAGAAGGGAGGAGTGCCAAACGAACGGGTATTTATTCTCGACGCTGTGATTGACCCTAAAAGAGACAATAAAGAAATTGTTAGTACTTTATCGTTGAAAACAAATTAATAAAAATTTATCTGATTACATATAAGATTCAGCTGATTTATTAAATTCTAGCTGGAAATTAACAACAACCTCTCCCGGGTTATCAAAATCAACGCTTTGATAGATGGGATTCCTAAATGAGTGGAAATAATGATGGCTTATCAGTCTTTGCTAAAAACGTTACAAGAAAGGGATAAACTTTCGGCTTCAGAATTGAAAAAAGTTGAGCGTGTTAAAAAAACCTCGGTAGCGGAAAGCTTGCCACAGTTACTCGTTAAATTGGGCCTATGTTCCGAGCTAGATGTCGCCGATGCATTTGTTGAATCTGGCCAATATGAGAAAGTTTCAGCGGATCAGTATCCGCTGGAAATGCAATTGCCCGAAACAGTGTCTTTGCGTTTTTTAAAGAACTATCATGTCATTGGTTTAAATCATACTGACGATGACATTACCGTAGCCTTGATGGATCCTGAAGATCAGTTTACTATTAACGCACTAAGATTGGCGACAGGAAAGCCTATCATTGCTAAAGTAGGTTTACTTTCAGAAATTGATGCGGCACTTGATGTCCAGTACGGCGAAGCCCGGTCTAAAATGGATAAACTGGTTGATGACTTGGCTGTTGATGATTT
>RPQV01000864.1 GCA_003818595.1 Calditrichota bacterium | reverse complement strand
TATTCGAGGTCCCGCTGCAAATGCTTTCAGACAATCCGACCATTTATCTGCGCGAACATGAATGCACCGATTTTATCACCAAAATCCCGACGACCTTTGACGAGTCCATTCCCCTGGACGGCCAAGTCGCTGAATACGTGGCCGTCGCCCGCAGAAAAGGGACGGTCTGGTTCGTCGGCGCCATGACCAATTGGACGCCGCGGGAGATGACCATCGATCTCTCATTCCTCAGCGCCGGTGAATATCGAGCGGAAGTTTTTCAGGACGGCGTCAACGCTGATCGGGATGCGACGGATTATCAAAAGCAGGTGTTCACGGTTCAGGCCGGAGACAAACTCAAGGTGAAATTGATGAACGGTGGCGGCTGGGCGGCGAGATTTGAGAAAAAGTAATTGAATGTCGTTATCAATAGAACGCGATTTTCAGGATCAATGAAGGGACAGCGTTGAATTCAGACGATGACGGAATATCGCCGCAAGCGAGGATCCGTTCTCTCTCGCAAATCCTCTCAATCGTGTTCATCCTTTTCAGTCTCTATCTGATTGCGCAGTGATTCCTCATGGATATATTCATAAATCTGCTGAATGAAATCCGGTGACAAGTTCCTGTCAATCGCAGTCTGGGTCCGGCTCCTGAGAACCTCATCCCAGCGATCGGGTTGAAAACTGGAAACATTATTTTTCCGCTTGAAAGCACCGATTTCGCGGGCAATATCCATCCGCTGAGCCAGCAATTCAATGATACGAAGGTCAATTTCATCCAGATTCTGGCGGAAACCGCTCATGTGTTGGCGAAATTCTTCATTATCAATCGATATTCTTTTGGGATTCAAACTGCCGATCAATCGGACGAATTCTGCCGGCGTGATTTGCTGCTGCGCATCGCTCAGGGCCTGTCGGGGATTCACATGCACTTCGATCATCAGCCCGTCGTACAGCAGATCAACAGCTTCCTGCGACACGGACTGCAGCAGATCCGTGCTGCCGCAAATATGGCTCGGATCGCATAAAATCGGCAAATCGGAAATTTGCCTCCTCAATTCAATGGGGATTCTCCAGACGGGGAGATTGCGGAACAAGTTTTTCTTATAAACAGCAAAGCCGCGATGAACCGCGATGAGCTTTTTGATGCCCGCCTGATTGAGGCGTTCGAACGCGCCGATCCGCAATTCAATATCCGGCGTCGTTGGATTTTTAACCATGACGGGTATGGAAACCCCTTTTAAACTATCGGCGATCGCCTGAACGGAAAAAGGATTGGCCGTGGTTCTGGCGCCGATCCATAAAATATCAATCCCGGCTTGAAGGCACTTTTCAACATGCTCAGGATGGGCGACTTCGACGGTTACAGGCAGGTGGGCCGCGTTTCCCGCATTTTTCAGCCAAGTTAATCCTTTTTCACCGACGCCTTGAAAAGAATCCGGCCTCGTACGCGGCTTCCATATACCCCCTCGAAGCACATTGACCTCGCACTGGCGCAAGCCCAGTGCGGTTTCCATTATTTGTTCTTCCGTTTCCACACTGCAGGGCCCGGCGACGATGAAAAATTTCTTTTGCGGCAGTCCCCAATCTTTCAGATTTACAATATAAACGTCAATAGCCACTTAAAGTCCTACTTTACTTCGAGTAATCTTTGCGATATGTTCGATAACTTGTTGCGCTCAAGCCATATACAAATGTATTTACATCATTAGCCTAGAGAAAATTGCAACAATGAACATACAAAATATTAGGATTTGATGCAAAGACAATATCCTACAGGGTACCCCCCAATATTTTGTAGAAAGACCAAGAAGAGCTGTCCTCCGCTTGAAATGTCGGCAATGAC
>RPQV01000863.1 GCA_003818595.1 Calditrichota bacterium | reverse complement strand
GCCCCGGACAAACGCCGAAGAAATTGACGGATTTGAATCCGTGGATTAAAGAGCGCGACCTGGGAGCACAGCGAGTGGTCCGTTATCCTGCACGGGATGGCGTCGAGATCGAGGGATTGCTGCTATTGCCGGCGGACTATCAGGAGGGAGAGCGGTATCCGCTGATTGTGGTCGTTCACGGGGGCCCCGAGGCGAATTATGTCAATAACTGGAATGATGTGACCCGTTATTCCGGCGCCGGCCAGGTTCTCGCCGGCAAAGGATATGTTCTCTTTTATCCCAACTATCGCGCCAGCACCGGCTATGGTGTCGAATTTGCCGCCGCAGGTTATAAAGACCCTGCTGGCGTCGAGTTCGATGATATCGCCGATGGCATGGATTACCTGGTGCACCGCGGTATCGCCGACCGCGAACGCATCGGCGTGATCGGCGGTTCCTATGGCGGTTATGCGGCAGCCTGGTTTGCCTCTTTTTACACCGATAAGGTAGCCGCCGTCTGCATGTTTGTAGGGATCAGCGATCTCATCAGCAAGCGCAATACCACTGATATTCCCTATGAAGAGCTTTCTGTACACTCGGGCGACAAAATTGAACAGATGTGGCAAAACAGCCTGGAACGCAGTCCAATCTATTGGGCTCACCAGAGTCAAACAGCGGTTCTGATTCTAGGCGGTGCCGATGACAGCCGCGTACATCCTTCTCAAAGTCTGGAGTTTTTCCGCATCCTCAAAATGAACGGGCATCCTGCAGTGCGATGGGTCCTCTATCCCGGCGAAGGCCATGGTCTCAGCCGACAGACCGGTCGACTGGATTTGCTCTATCGCCATCTTGACTGGTTTGACTGGTACGTGAAAGATAAAAAACCATTGACCGGCGATCTGCCGCCGCTGGATATCAGCAGTCATTATGGTCTGGAACAATAAGCGGGTAGGTGATTAAAGCCCAGGACAGGGTGGTGCGACATGGTAGGCTGCCTCGGAATACGACGCGAAGATAAAAATGTGTGGGAACGACGAACGCCGCTCATCCCGCAACACATACATCAATTGATCCGCGATCATCGAATTCAGGTTATTGTTCAGCCGCAGGAAAATCGGGCATTTTCCAATGCCGAGTACGCGGCTGCAGGCGCCGAAGTGTCGGCCGATCTGTCGCCATGTGATCTCATACTGGCGGTGAAGGAAATTCCCGCGGATCAAATTTTGTCGAATAAAGCGCTGTTGTTTTTCTCTCACACGTTAAAGGGTCAACGCCAGAATATGCCGATGCTGAGGCGGATTCTTGCACTCGGCAATACCCTGATAGACTATGAATGCATCAAAGATGATTCGGGCAAAAGAGTGGTCTTTTTTGGACGATATGCCGGCATGGCCGGAATGATCGAAACTCTCCATGCACTGGGACGACGTTTAACGGATGTTGGTATAAAGACAGCGCTGGCCGAGATAAATTCCGCTCATCAGTACGCATCGCTCGATGAGGCCAAGCTTCACATCGTGAACATCGGCGACCGGATTCGCAAAACTGGATTGCCGCCTGAAATTTGCCCGTTGGTTTGCGGTTTTTGCGGCTATGGGAATGTTTCAGTAGGAGCCCAGGAAATATTTGATCTTCTGCCTGTCCATAACGTCGATCCTGATTCACTTCCGCTCCTTGCTGCCGAGCCGGGCAATATCTTTTACAAAGTTGTCTTTCATGAACGACATACTGTTGCCGCTCATCAACCGGTGGATGATTTTGTTCTCGAACATTATTGGGCTCATCCACAGCAGTATCGCTCGGTTTTTGATCGCTATTTACCATACTTGACCTTGGTGCTCAATGGCGT
>RPQV01000862.1 GCA_003818595.1 Calditrichota bacterium | reverse complement strand
TACGGGTGGAAATGCCGAGCAGGCTCCCTTCGATCCGCACACCCACGTCGAGAATTTCGCATTCATTGAGCACCAGACTGAATTCGACCTCGCTGTTGCGGATGGTGCATTGGTCGCCGATTGAAGTAAAGGGGCCGATAAAGCTGTTCTCGATCACCGTGTTTTTCCCAATCACCACCGGTCCGCGCACCGTCGAATTGATGATCTGGGCGCCCTCTTCCATCACAACATTGCCGGTGACATAGGAACTGCCGGCAATGATGCCGTTCTGCGACGCCTCCAGATGTTCAAGGATGAGGCGATTGGCCTCCAGGACATCCTCGGGCTTGCCCGTGTCTTTCCACCAGCCGGTTATTTCAGAATAGCTGATGGCAAAGCCATGATCGAGCAGGTACTGATGCGCATCGGAAATCTCCAACTCTCCGCGAGGGCTCGGTTTGATGGCGTTGACGGCCTGAAATATCGCCGAATCATAGATGTAGATGCCGGTCACGGCATACTCGCTTTTGGGATTCTTGGGTTTTTCTTCAATGGAGATGATGCGGTTTTTATAGAGTTCCGGCACGCCGAATCGTTCCGGATCCTTCACTTTGGAAAGGGTCAAATGGCAATTGGACTTTTCCTGATTAAAGGCGTCGATGAACTTGCGCAGTCCGCCGACCACCATATTATCGCCCAGATAAAAAATGAACGGCGAATCGCCGATGAAATCCTGCGATATTTTGATCACGTGCGCCAATCCCAACGGCGCTTCCTGCGGTATATAGGTGATTGACAGTCCCCATTTTTCCCCGTCCCCCAAAGCCGCTTTCACCTCTTCGCCTTCGAGGTGAGTGACGATGCCCACTTCCTTGATGCCGGCGTCGACCATTTTTTCCAGAGCATAGTGCAGGATGGGTTTGTTGGCAATCGGCAGGAGATGCTTATTCTGAGTGTGCGTCAGCGGACGCAGACGAGTGCCCTTGCCTCCTGCCGTGATCAATGCTTTCATATTCGGTTCCTCTATTAGTGATCGTTGGTCAAATGTAAATATTTATGAATGAAAATCCAAGCTGCGGAAATAAATATTTAGAAAGTAGTTTTTCGATATCATGATTCACGCAAAGACGCCAAGACGCAAAGAAACGCCGAGATTGACCTCGCATGGAGACACAAAGGAGAAATAATGAAAATATTTTTTGAGGCTCAGCATCTTGTAATCATAAAGTTGCTTTTTTTGGAAAAAGAAGGCAACGGCGATTCTCCAGGGGTTCGATGAGGCGCTCCTTTGTGTCTCTGTGCCTCCGTGCGAGGAAATGCATTTCGATAACCTCAAACATGGGACACGGAGTCACGGAGAATTGAAAAATTAATTATCTCTTTGCGGTCTTGGCGTCATTGCGTGAATCTTTTGCTTTCGCTGTCATCAACGATAATTGCGCGATTGCAGCTGAAACAGATGGGCGTAAATACCGTCAAGACGAATGAGCTCGTCATGAGTGCCCTGCTCGGCAAGGCGTCCTTCCTCCAAAACAAGGATTCGATCCGCCAGACGAGCGGTCGACAGACGATGGCTGATGAGAAACGCGGTCTTTCCCGTCGCCAGTTCCTGGAATTTTTTGAAAATATCATATTCCGCGCGGGCGTCGAGCGAACTCGTGGGTTCATCCAGGACGATGATTTGCGCCGGCCGCATGAATGCCCGCGCCAAAGCGACTTTTTGCCACTCGCCAAGACTGAGTTCATGGCCTTCCTCGAACATTTTGCCCAGTTGAGTATCGATGCCTTGAGGAAGTTTGCCTAAAACCTCGGATAATCCGGCGGCGACTGCACTCTTTTCAATGTCATCGGC
>RPQV01000861.1 GCA_003818595.1 Calditrichota bacterium | reverse complement strand
GAAAAACGGCGACAGCAGTTTATTGACATGATGGGATTGTGTGATGTTCCCGTGAACGGAGAACGTCCCCCGCTTAACGTCAGGATCGTCGATACCTGTCGGATGGAGGGCTATCGAATTGTCAAACTTTATTATGAATCACTGCCGCAATTGTATGTGCCTGCCAATTTATATATTCCCGACAATATTACGACTCCACGGCCGGCTATTCTTTATGTCTGCGGCCATGCGCGAACGCAAAAAGTGCATTATCAGCCGCACGCCCGTCGTTTTGCCCAGTTGGGATTTGTCTGCCTAATCATCGAAACGATTCAATGGGGCGAGGTGCTGGGTGAACATTGGGGCTGTTATGCCAACGGCTGGTTTCATTGGTACAGCCGCGGTTATACACCTGGTGGCGTTGAGCTGTGGAACGCGATCCGAGGACTTGACCTACTGTGCGAGCGACCGGAGGTCGATGACGAAAAACTGGGCGTGACCGGTATTTCCGGCGGCGGGGCTCAGAGCTGGTATATCGCAGCCGCAGATGTCCGAGTCAAAGCAGTAGCCCCGGTTTGCGGCGCCTCGACTCTCAAAGCGCAAATTCTCACCAAAACGATCGATGGACATTGTGATTGCATGATGCCTATCAACACATTCGGCTGGGACTTTCATGACATCGGCGCCCTGATTGCTCCCCGTCCGCTGTTGATCGGCCAGGCTGACCGAGATGGATTGAATCAGGTCGAATCGGTGAGGGATATTTACCATGGAGTCAAACAGATCTACGATCTTTACCATGCCGGTGATCTCATTTCACTGGTTGAAACGCCGGGAGGCCATTCTTATCACCCGATATCGCGGCAGAAAACATTTTCATTTTTTCTGAAATACCTGATGGATCAGGATATTCCTTTTCAGGATATCGCCGATGTTGACACGACAAAGAAAGCACAGCTGTCAGCGCAGGAGCTGCAGGTCTATGTCAATGGTCCGCCGGCGGATGACCGGACAAAAACCATCCAGGATTCGTTTATCGGCATTGCCGCGGCGCCTGCTGTTCAATCTGCGGCCGAGATACCGGCTTTGCGGGAAAATGTGGTCTCATTTTTAAAGGAAAAGACGTTTGCTGCATTCCCCGCTAATCCGGCGCCCTTGGCCGGAAGGCTGGAATTTCGTACCGCGGATGACGGCCGATTCGGGAGAACGACATACAGTTTTGTCAGCGAGTGCGATTGGCGGCTGCGCGTCGAAATACAGTGGCGACATAATGAGGTGGAGAGGCATCCCATCCTGGTGGTGCTGCGAAATCCTGAAGAAGAGCGCTGGAGTTCCGAGGAATTTGCCTCAAGTGTGGGCGAAAAATACAACGTCGCTTTTTTCGAGGCCAGAGGAATAGGAGACACCGGTTGGGCGCCAAATCAACAGTGGCATATTCGCCGAGCGTCGGCGTGGACCGGCCGCACCATTGCCTCCATGCGGGTTTATGATGTGCTGCGCTGCATCGAGTTTCTCAAAACCCTGCCGGGCATTTCCGAAAAGGATATTGTGTTGGCGGCACAAGACGAAATGACGGTAGTGGCGCTCCATGCCGGTTTGCTGGATAAAACCATTTCGGCTTTGGTTCTCAAAAATCCGGTCGAAAGCCAAAATATGTCCAGTCAGCCGAACGGCCGCGGTCCGGCCGTGGAAATGCTCAATTGTTTGCGAGTGACCGATACCTTTCAAATACCTGCCCTGCTTGTAACAACCAAGGTCTACTTGATCGGCAATGTTCCGGCAACATATCAATGGTCTTTGGACGTTGATCGAAAATTGGGAAGCGGGCGGATTCAAGTGATTGCGGATATTT
>RPQV01000860.1 GCA_003818595.1 Calditrichota bacterium | reverse complement strand
TCAGCAACGACAGCATGGCGCTAAATCGGATTCAGACTTTATGGATCGAATTATAAAATTGAGTGAACAACTTGAACTTGGCATCGAAAAACCTTCGGAGGATGATGAACACGTAAGGGAATAAACGAAAATATCGACCCTCAAATGCGTTCTCTCCCTTGTATCGTCCCAGATGAAAATTTTCTGGCTTTTATTGCGTTCAACAGATCGTCTATTTTAATGATGGAACCCTAATGAAAAGTCAGGAAGTGTTTGCTTCTGGGATTTTTTTTGTGGAGGGATTATGAATAGTATGACGATGATACTGATCGGCTTGGCTGCCGCTGTGGTCAGTTTTGTGGTGGGGTGGATGGCAGCCCGATATATTGGACAGAGTAAAGTGGCGAATGCAGAAAAGCTGGCAGAAAAAATAATTTCTGAAGCTGATAAAGAAGCCAAGGCTCTGAAAAAGGAAAAAATGCTGGAAGCCAAAGATGAATTTCTGCGGCAGAAGCAGAATCTTGACAACGAGATCAAACAAAAAAGAAATGAGCTGGTCAAGTTTGAAGGCAAATTGACAGGCCGGGAGCGGGCGCTCGATCGCCGGCAGGATATTCTGACAAAACAGGAAGAAGATGTCAAGCAAATCACCGAATCGATGAAAAGTCGGGAAGAGCGGGTTTCCCGCTCTCAGGAAGAGTTGAACATCAAGATCGCCCAACAGAACGAGCAGCTTGAAAAAATCAGCGGCATTTCCAACGAGGAAGCTCGACGCATTCTCATGAACAATCTGCTGGAAAAAGCCAAACAAGATGCTGCCCGAGAGGTCAAAGAAATAAAGGATCATGCCCGCCAAGCCGCCAATCGAGAAGCGCGCGAAATCATTATTCAGGCCATTCAACGTACGGCGGCGGACCATTCCACAGAAACCACGGTGTCGGTTGTGAACCTGCCTTCGGATGAGATGAAAGGTCGGATCATCGGCCGCGAAGGACGAAACATCCGCTCATTCGAACAGGCGACCGGCGTTGAAGTGATTGTCGATGATACGCCGGAAGCCGTGGTGCTCTCCGGATTTGATCCGTTCCGTCGTGAGATTGCCAAGATGTCCCTCGAACGACTGGTTTCAGACGGACGCATCCATCCAGCCCGCATCGAAGAGGTGGTGCGCAAAACCACTGAAGAGATGGAAGAAAACCTCGTCGAGATCGGTGAGAAAGCTCTTTTTGAGGCCGGCGCCGGCGATGCCAACATTGAAATTAAAAAGTTATTGGGCAAGCTCAAATATCGCACCAGTTACGGTCAAAATAATCTTCAGCATGCCATCGAGGTCTCTTATCTTTCGGGACTCATGGCCGTTCAACTGGGACTGGACGGGAACCTCGCCAAGCGGGCAGGTCTGCTTCATGATTTGGGTAAGGCGATTGACCGATATACAGAAGGCACCCATACACAAATCGGTGCTGAAATTGCCAAGAAACATGGCGAACACGCTGTTGTCGTGAATGCCATCGCCTCTCATCATGAGGATGTCGAACCCATCTCGCCTATTTCAATCCTGGTGAAGGCGGCGGACGCAATAAGTGGTTCCAGACCGGGCGCCCGACGAGAGACTCTGGAAACTTATGTTAAAAGACTAGAGTCTCTGGAACACATCGCTCGTTCTTTCAGCGGCGTGGGCAGCGCTTATGCGATTCAAGCCGGCCGGGAAATTCGCGTCATGGTCGAGCATGAGAAAATTGATGATGCCACAGCCGAGCAATTGAGTACTGATATTGCTGAAAAAATTCAAAGCGAGATGGAGTATCCCGGTCAAATTAAAGTAACCGTGATACGAGAGTATCGCGCGGTTGATTTCGCCAAATAG
>RPQV01000859.1 GCA_003818595.1 Calditrichota bacterium | reverse complement strand
GATTGATTGATGCTTTTCGGCATGGCCAGCGTTGGGACAGATCCGCGATCGCATAGGATACATGGTCGGAAGAGACTTTTTTCTGTGCCTGCGCAATCATCCCCTTGTATGCTTGGTGCACTTTCATTTCCTGCGGTTCGTCCTAACAAGATAATCAGCCGCTGCAACAGCATCAGACTCGTCTGATGCTGTTGATGAATTTGTAATCGCCCCGAAACCTGCCGAAGAGAATGGCAGTTGCGGTTGGGTGCATTTTGGGGTTGGACTATTGAACTAAAAATACCATACAATATTCTAAAGATAAATTATTTGATTTTAGTCGTGCGGTTTCCCAAATAATGTGATAAATACCTCTTTTGATTTTGGAAAAGTAAAAATATCGTGATCAGGTAATTGCTGAAAATAGCAATGGAATAACAGTTCTCCACCTTCACTCCTTGGCAATGCATTCATATAGTCGACCATATTCTGAATGAATAGTGGATTATCTTCGTCTCCAGATTTGCCGGGATATAAATGGTTGTGCCAGAGTCCCCACTCTGGAATGGCCAACGGTTTTTGATGCATAACGGCCATGTCCCGTGCATGATTCAAGTCTATTAAATTTTCTGCCCATGTTCTCGAATCATAAACATCCACTCCAATAATATCTACAAACTCATCACCAGGATATGCAGATTCTGCAATGGTGTTTCCCGGGTCATCCGGATTGATGTTATTTCCTTCCCCCGTCCAATTATAACAAATTTGCAGCTCTGGTAGAATTTCTTTCATTACCGAGACGATATGTCTAAAAGCGTTTTTATACTCTTCGTGATTTCCTCCAACAACCGACCACGGGTAGTAAATTAAATCAAACTCGTGTCCCAGACGAATGACAGCATGCCCGGCAGCGCGCAATTGCAGGTCGCTCGCAATTTTTTTGTAATAACGATCATACTTCCCATCAGCAATTTGTGTGAACATGGCTTTTCTTAGCTTGACTCCCATTTCATTGTCAGCATCATAATAGGCGCCATTTTGCGTGATAAGCTCACGAACGCCAAGCGGAGTAATAAAGCAAGGGACTACTTCAGGGAGTGTTCTAACAAAACCATTAGTGCTGTTGATTATTGAAGCGGCGGATCCTTCAAAATCCGGCCAGCTCCAATCGCCGAAATTTAGATCGACATAGGTCATCTTCCGCCCGAGCCGCTCCTCAAAATTCATAAAATTATCCACGCCTTCACAGACGTCTGGATCAGGCCATGCGCCGCCAAATCCGGGATATATGCCGAGGAGTTCATATGCTGCATTCGATAAATTTTCGTCATTTCGAGTGACGGAAATATCAAGAACCATATGATGAGTAATTTCAAGATGTTGTTTTTCAAAAGTCTTGATGTCGTTCCCGGTAATTCGCAACAGATATTGATCAGAAACTTGTTTGTTTAGTGCACTATGGTTAATTTTCGTATTTGATGTTTTCATGGTTTTCCAAACGTCGCCATCAATCCGCACCATTTTTTTAACAATCTTGATTTCTCCCGTATTCAGCGAGTAAAAGTAGATGCCGGCGGGAACGACGTTCCCTACATCATCAGTAGCGTCCCAGACTACATGGTCAAATCCGGAAGATTGAAATCGATTATATAATGTTTTAACCTTTTGTCCCAAAATGTTGTACACGGAAACGTCGATGTGGGCTGCGTTGAATAATTCCCAACTAATAACTGTAGATGGATTAAATGGATTTGGATAGTTTTGAGTGAGCGTAATTTCGTTTGGGATGAGGATTTGATCATCCTGAACGCTGGTCGTTATCTGAATACTATATTTGCCGGCATCATTTGTATAACTGCTGAATTTTCGCGAGGAATCATTTTCATCG
>RPQV01000858.1 GCA_003818595.1 Calditrichota bacterium | reverse complement strand
CCCAAACTGCTCATCTCCATCGAGGACAACAGCGGCGTTGACTTCTTTAGCGAGAATTTTGCCCTAAAACTGGATGGTTTGAATGCAAACCCTGATGAATATGTTCTGTCGTTCGATCCACACCATCCAGGTCTCGCGCGAATTGCCTATGCGCCGCCATTGACGCAAGGCGAGCACCTGCTGACCGTTTCGGTTATGGATGTGAACGCCAATTCGACCATTCAACACAATCGTTTTTTCATCGCTGAACATTTTGGTATTGATTTTGTCGCCAACCATCCCAATCCTTTTTATACCGAGACAACCATCGCCTTTCAAATATCCGACCTGGCCACAAGAGTGCAGTTGGACATATACACGGTTGCCGGTCGCCATTTACGGTCGTTTGAATTTGCCGACATCACCGGCTATCAGGAAGTGGAATGGGATGGCGCTGATGACGCAGGCAATCCGGTCGCAAACGGCGTCTATTACCTGAAATTTGTGGCCGTTCGCGACGATCAGAGAATTGAACGGATAGAAAAGATGGCCAAACTCGAATGATATTGTCCTGATGGAAATGAAAAAACCTGGTATGACTATGAAAATGAATCGATCTCTTTTGCTGTTTTTTGTTTTAATAACCGTCTCCTCCGCTTTCGCCGGGAAATATGGCGGAGATTTTATGCGTATCGGCGTCGGCGCCCGTTCGGCCGGATTCGGGGGTGCATTCGTTGCGGTCGTCCAGGACCCCACGTCGTTTTATTGGAATCCCGCCGGATTGGCCGGTATATCCCGTTTCGCCGTGCATGTGGATCACATGGCTCTATTCAACGGATTGTCGCAGTACAACACCGCCGCCGCCGCGCTGTGCGTGGGACGCGGAATGACGATCGGCCTCAGTTGGATTCGTCTGGGCGTCGATGAGATTCCCCGCTATGCACCCTTGTCAGGGACTAAACTGGAGCGCCTCACGACCGGCATCAACCGCTCTGACGGTCAATCGTTGGGTTTCTTCGCGGATGCCGAAGATGCTCTTTTGCTGTCGATCGCCAAGAAAATACACTTTGAGTTGGGCTTGGGACCCGCATCGAACATGATTGTTTTTCCGGTCGAGTTGGCTTTCGGCGTGAATGGAAAATTCATTCATCATCAATTAGATGGTCAAACGGGCGTCGGCCAGGGTTTGGATGTCGGCATCATGGCGCGCGCCGTCAGCCGACAGCAGGAGAGGGGACAGGCAAAGCATTGGCTGGGCGCCGGTGTGACCGTGCGCGATCTTTCGCGCACCAGCATCTCCTGGAATACCGCTTCCAAACATCAGGATCAAGTTGACGCCGTCTATCAAGCGGGATTGGCCTTTTCAACCTTTTTCCAAGGCATCAAATCGCGATTGACCATGGCTGTTGATCAGGAACTTGGAGAACTCTATGCAACTCATGCGGGAATCGAACTGGAGCTTTTTCATGTCGCTGCCTTGCGTCTGGGTACAACGGGAAAATCCGTTTCAGCGGGCGCCGGACTGCAGTTCCGCAGTTTCCGCATCGACTATGCCTTTGTCACTCATGAACTGGACAACAGCCATCGGGTGAGCGGCGCGTTCGAGCTGGGTCGTTAGGGGATAAAAGTATAATGTGGGGAGCGATCGACTGATCACCCGTTTCGCAGCGTGGCCGATAATCTTTGCGGATGGAGCAACAGGTTGAGGGCATCGATGATGGAGGTACAAACGATGTCAGCAGCTGACAGGGTTCGGCCGCAACTTCCTTCCTCCTGAATGACAGCGATGCCGATTTTCGCCTCCCTGATCATCATCAGATCATTCCGCCCGTTGCCGATGCAGACCGTTTTGTCAGCCCCCAGTTTTACCACATAGTCCAGTTTGAGAACATCCTGAGCGCCCGCTG
>RPQV01000857.1 GCA_003818595.1 Calditrichota bacterium | reverse complement strand
GGCCGAGTTGGTGAATTCATTTCGTCCGCCGGGCAGTCACTTTGAATGGTGGGACGCGACGGATGAGAGCGGTCAGCCGGCGGCCTCCGGCATCTATTTTTATCGGCTGGAATATCGTGATGCGGCGGGAGCGCAACAAATATTGATAAAAAAGATGAGTCTGGTGAAATGACCGGTGATCATCCGCAGGAACTAATCATCATTCGCCCCTATGCCTTTTTCTCCTCGTCCCAAGCGGGAGCTTGGGACGGAGGAGAAAAAGTTGAAAGGAGTCTTGATACAGCCATGGAGATGGGAACAAAAACATGTCTTTGCGGCTTTGCGCCTTTGCGTGAACCACCAAATTATCCTGTGGAGAATCCCGATCAAATGGTCTATTCCTTCCATTGCAAATCGGACTTGCATCGAAATAAACTCTTGATACAGCTCCTCAGCGAACGCGATGGCGCAGGCTGTTGCCGGGTAAATTTAAAATTGTTGAATGAATCTATCCCTCGCTGCTGTTTTCACATATGGTTTTCTGCGGCAGATGGCCGCAGGGTCTATTTTTGGAGGTTGTGATGAAAGCGTTCTTTATTTTGCTGGCATTCGCTCTCACCGGAAGTTGCCTCGCTGTGCAGATGTATGCCGTCGGCCTGGACAATCCCGGAGAGCAGTGGTCGTGGTTCGATATGAACAGTGCAGAATTCAAACTGGAAAGCTCCTTTGGCTTCAGCACCCATACGGTCACCGTTGAGTATAAAATGATTCCTGATTCTTGGGGGCGGTATCCATCAGGACAACCGTTTCAGATCGTCTTTCTCATAAATCCGTCGGATCAGGCCATCTTTACCGGCGCGGCAGTGCGGATCGATCGGGAGTGGGTGATCGCCGAAGCAGAAGATGTCTTTGCTGCCGAAGAGCACTATGATGAAAACGTCCAGGATCAGCCATCGTTTCTCATGCGCGACAAGGTCCGGCGTGAATGGGACGGCAGTGAAAGACGGTATGTCGAAATCCGGCTGGGCCCGGTTTACTATCCTAAATCTTTTGCTTTCAGTCTGACCTACATCGATCAGAACCAACTCGACATCAATGCCTTTCTCGCCGTGTTCCCCGTCAGTCAATTCAATTTATATCGCGATACTTCGTTGAGGATGAACCTGCTTTTCCGCGATGCCGACTATCCTGAAAATCGACCGGTTTCTCTGCGCAGCTATTCCGGCAATGATTTGGTATTTACGAAAAACAGTTCCGGTTGGTGGGAGGCAAAACTTCCCTCCAGAGACGGCTGGGGTGATGACCCGCTCATCCGCTGGCCGCGTCCGTTTCCGCTGACGCCGGAGCTGCGTTTGTTCGAAAGCGACGGACACTCCTTTTTCCACCTGTTGATGCTGCCGCCCTTGAAACCTGCTGATCGACCGACCAAAAAAGTGCTGCTGCTCTATGATCTCGGCGTCAAAATTGCCCACGATCGCGGTACGCTTTTCTCCGCGCTCCAGTCCACTGCAGAACTCGGGCTTGCCGATTCGGATTCAATCAATGTGCTGCTGATGGATAATCTGGAGCCGGTCTTGTTTTATCCCGATTTTGTCACCGCAACAGATGCCAATATTCAATCCCTCTTTCGCCGCCTAAAGGATGCGGTCATTCCGGAAATCAGCGGTCTGCCGCAGCTGTTACGCTCGGCAAAAGATTATTTCAATAAAAAGAATACCGCCGGCGAATTATGGGTTTTCACTGACGCCGCCGAGCATTGTAAGGCGGTTTCCGGCGCTAATGATATTCTCGACCTCTCCTGGGCTAAACTTGAAGTGCCGGTCGAATTCAATATTTTTGACTGCAGCACCTATTCAAGCGATTATCTCACCCTGAATGGACGAACCTATAACGGCAACGAATATCTGT
>RPQV01000856.1 GCA_003818595.1 Calditrichota bacterium | reverse complement strand
GGTTACTGCGACGGCGGAGACGGCGTTCGCTTTCAGATCAATGCGCTGCAAGTCGCTGCTGACCAAAGTCGACGATAATATCGGCACGACGGCGAACGGTACGATCATCCAGGCGAGAATCTGCAGCGCGCCCTGCGCTTCCACCATCGCCGAACCGTAAAAGAAGCGGATGATCTCTTCCGACAGAATCATCATGCCGGCGGCCAAAGCCAAGGTCAAGATGGTGACGTACTTGATCGACTTGATGAACATGGTTTTGAACAGGGTCTGCTCGTGTTGCAGCGTTCTGGCAGCAATGGGGAAGAGCGCCTGGCCATAGCCATGGGCAAAGGACACCGTAATGTCGATCAGTTTATAGGCGGCGGAAAAAAGTCCGGCTTGATATTCGCCGCTGATGCGGGTCAGGATCACAACCGGCGCCGTCCAAAAAAGACTGTTGAATATGGAAATGAGAGAAAACGAAGGAATCATGCTCACCAAATAGCGGAGCAGGTTCGTCCGAATGCACCAGACTGGGCGAGCGAAACGATACACAAACGGAATGATGATAAAAAAAGGCAATGCTTTGCTGATCGCAATCAGGATGGCCAATTCACGCACACCCGCATTGAATTTAATCAACAAAAGCCCGCCGACGATTTTCACCAGATTCTCTCCCAGACGGCAAAAGGTAACTTTGGCCATGTCTTCAGCGGCAAATAGGAGTGACCTGCCGACAAAAAATCCCGACGCAGGAATGACTGCTGCTGCCATAACCAGTGATGCAAAAGTCGTATCGGGATTCGGGCTGATCAGCAGGGTCACTCCGATCATGCATGCCGCTGTCAGGATTGAGGATACGGTGACAATGTAAAGCGTGTGACTCAGATACAATCCCGCCTGTTCCTTCTGACGCGCCACATCGCGCACGACCACGGCGCCAAGACCCAGTGTTGAGATCGTGATGAAAAAATTGAATAAAGAGAGACCGAAAGCAAGGGTTCCCAACGCCGTTGCACCGAGTTGACGGGCGACGATGACCCAAAAAAGAGCGGCGCCCAAACGATTAACAAGTTCGGTAACTGAACGGGCGACAGTGTTTTTAACCAACGAGCGCAGGATGGACATTTTACAATCCTTTTTTCGAATTTTTCGACAACCGATTCAAGGCTTCTGTGATGGCCAGGAGCCCCCAAAATGATAATAACAAGGTATAACTTTCCTTATAACTTTTATCGGAGAGAGCCTCCAGCAGATAGGCGCCGAATGACGCCATAATACCGACAGCCACCGTGGCAAAATAGACATTGTGAGAACGAATTGCCCGCATGATGCTTGAACCGGCAGCCATCAACAACCAGAGATAGGCCGCAAATCCGATCAAACCGATCTCGGCAGCGTACAGCAGGTAGTTATTATGAACAGCGGCTTCGCGCGTGAAAACATCTTCAGCAATCCAGTAATCGGGCAAAACGGCGCCGTAATTGTTGATGCCGCAACCAAATAGAGGATAATCCCGAATGATCCTCATCGCTACTTTCGCAGTTGTGATGCGCGTGTATGAAGAGCCATTATCGTCGCCGAAGAGCCGCTTTTCTATGGGCGTCCACAAAGCGATAATGATGGCGATCATCGCCAACGCCATTGTCCCCAACTTGAATACGGCTCGAAACGTGATGAGACGATGATGGAACATTAAAAACACCATGATGATGATCGAGAAAAACAGTCCGATCCAGGCGCTTCGGGTCAGGGTTTGGAATATGGCAAACGTGCCGACAACAGTCGTCAGGCTGCTGAATCGAGACATCCAGGGACGACGATGCGTCAGGGTGAGCGCCAGGGAAATCGGCAGCACCAGTCCGAGATAACGCCCCAGATGGTTGGCGCTCCCCAATGTGCCGCCCGAGCG
>RPQV01000855.1 GCA_003818595.1 Calditrichota bacterium | reverse complement strand
GCTGATTATCATCGATCTGTTGGCGATTTTAGCGCTGGTTATTTGAAAGGATATTTCGATCCAATTCTTTAAAAGAATAGACTGACAATCCGTATTAATCTTCAGAAACATCGAATTTTTCGCAGGGTTTTAACAGGAGTTCACAAAAAATGAAAATCAATGTGATCGTATTCGGCGCCACCGGCATGGTGGGAGAAGGCGTGCTTTTGACCGCGCTCAACCATGACCAGGTAGAATCGGTTTTGGTGATCGGCAGAAGGGCATGTCAGGTGATGCACCCCAAGTTGAAGGAGCTGATCCATGATGATTTTTTCAATTACTCGGCAATTGAGCTACAACTCAAAGGATACAACGCCTGCTTTTTCTGTCTCGGCGTCTCCTCTTTGGGCATGAAGGAGGACGATTATTCAAGGGTTACTTACGACTTGACCATGGCGGCGGCAAAGACATTGTCGCGACTCAATCCCGATATGACGTTTTGCTACGTGTCGGGAACGGGAACCGACAGCACCGAACGGGGCCGACTGATGTGGGCCAGAGTGAAAGGGAAAACGGAAAACGATTTGACCAAGCTTCCGTTCAAAGCGGTATACCTGTTCAGACCTGGATTGTTGAAACCGGTCAAAGATCAGAAAAATGTCAGGATGCTCTTTAAAGTGATGGCATGGCCCTATCCGCTGTTGAAACTCCTTTTTCCGCAGATGGTGTGTACCCTTCATGACCTCGGTTTGGCGATGATCAACGTATGTATGGCTGGTTATTCGAAACCGATTCTGGAAAATCTGGATATCGCCCGAGTTGCGGCAGATTGATCGCGCGGAATTGACCCGATCCCTTGATAAAATATTCACTCTTTGAGGAGAATAATGTGTCCAAGGGATCTGGTCAATCTGGTTAAAGATACCTTGAAAAAGACCCTTCAATTTCTAATTATTCAAACATCAGCAAAAGAATCATCATTCACCCATTTCAATTCAATGGAATCCCCATGCAGCATACTCGAACTTCCGGTCAAGAACTCATCCTTCTCAAATTCTTTGTCGAGGCCAAGGAGGCGAGTGTCGATTTGGTGCGCGACAAGGACGCGGTCTATCAGGCCAAACGCTACGCCTATTCCACCAACGGGCGCGCGCCTATCGTCCTGCTCACCGCCTTTGAAGAGTTCCGCGTCTTTAACGTGCTCAAGGCGCCGATCTATGACCATCCCGTCCGCGAGCTGATGAAGGCCTTCAGCATGACCTATCGCGACTATGACAAGCGCTGGGACGATTTGTGGCAGACATTCTCCAAGGAGGCCGTCGCCGGCGGCAGTCTGGAGCGGCTGCGCGGCAGAATCGACAAAAACAGCCGCACCATGGACGTCGATTTTCTTGATCAGATCACCGGCTGGCGCGAGGATTTGGCGCGCAACATCGCCCTGCGCAACAAGACGCTGTCGGTCGACGAGATCAACGAGGCGGTGCAGCGCATCCTCGACCGGCTGCTCTTTATCCGCAACCTCGAAGACCGCGAAATCGAAGCCGAGAACACCCTGCTGGAGAAAACCCAAAAGAGCGAGGACATCTATCGCAGCCTCATTCCCATTTTCCAAAGGATGGATAGGGTGTATAACGGCCTGTTGTTCAAGCAGCACTTTTCCGAGACACTGGTCATGGACGACAAGACCATCCGCGACATCATCAAGAGCATGTGTTATCCGTTGTCGCCGTTTCAGTTCGACGTCATCGAACCAGAGATTCTGGGGTGGATTTACGAGCGTTTTTTGGGCAGCAAAATCCGTCTGACCGAAAACCATCAGGCCAAGATCGAGGAAAAGATCGAGGTGCGCAAAGCGGGTGGGGTTTATTACACGCCGGAGTACATTGTCAATTACATCGTCGAGCATACTGTGGGGAAAAAG
>RPQV01000854.1 GCA_003818595.1 Calditrichota bacterium | reverse complement strand
AACGACCTCCCATCGAAGGCTCCACTCCCGGGGCATCGCTGTTTGTTCCTTTTCAATTGGCTGCGAAAGAGGAAAAGACCATCCGCCTGCTTTTCTCATGGTTTGTCCCTGCCTCAGAGCTGCGCGCCGGAAGTTCGCCTCAATCGTCGGAACCATCGACCTCGGTCTGCTGCCCCTCGGGTCAATGCCGATTTCGTCCGTGGTACGCTTCAAGATTCAGCGATATCAAACAAGTAGCCGACTATTGGCGTAAGAACTATGACGATCTGCGTCAGAAAAGCACACTCTTCCGCGACGCTTTTTTTTCATCCACTCTGCCTCCTGAAGTCCTCGAAGCGGTGTCGGCGAATTTGACCATTCTTAAATCGCCGACGGTATTGCGCCAATATGACGGCCGTCTGTGGGCGTGGGAGGGATGCCACGACCTGGGCGGTTGCTGCTATGGATCCTGCACCCATGTCTGGAATTATGCGCAGGCCATCCCCCATCTTTTCCCGTCGCTTGAGCGAACGCTGCGCGAAACCGAGTTCATGGTCAGCCAGAACGAGCAGGGACATCAGACATTCCGCGCTAATCTTCCGATTTCGGCGCCGGAGCATGGTTTTTATGCGGCTGCGGACGGTCAGCTCGGCGGAATCCTCAAGATGTATCGCGAATGGAGAATCTCCGGCAATAACGAGTGGTTGCGTAGATTGTGGCCTTCGGTGCAGGCCAGTATGGCTTTTTGCATGAAAACCTGGGATCCACAGGGTAAAGGCGTCATCGAGGAACCGCATCATAATACCTATGACATCGAATTCTGGGGTCCTGAAGGCATGTGCACCAGTTTTTACCTTGGCGCCCTGCAGGCAATGGTCCGCATGGGCAATGCCATGGGTGCGGATGTCGCTCATTACGCTGATGTGTACCAGCGAGGCAAAACATATTTGGAGACCAAGCTTTACAATGGCGAGTATTTTTTCCAGAAAATAACGTGGACGGGTTTGCAGGCCAAGAGTCCGGTGGATATGGCTCAAGGCTCGTGGACCGTGGAATATGCTCCCGAAGCCATCGCTTTATTGAATCAAGAGGGGCCGAAATATCAATATGGCGCCGGCTGTTTGTCGGACGGCATTATCGGGGCATGGATGGCGCAGATGTGCGGACTGGGCGAAATCGTTGATCCGGTGAAAGTCAAGAGTCACCTGGCCTCGGTGTTTCGGTACAATTTCAAGCAGAATCTGTCGGACCATGCGAATCCCCAACGGCCGACTTTTGCCAATGGCCGAGAAGGGGGTTTGTTATTGTGTACGTGGCCTCATGGCGGTAGACCTTCGTTGCCTTTTGTTTACAGTAACGAGGTGTGGACGGGCATTGAATATCAGGTGGCTTCCCACTTGATTTTAGAAGGCGCGGTTGAGGAGGGATTACAGATTCTCAGAACCTGCCGTGAACGATATGACGGCGTCATCCGCAATCCCTTCAATGAATATGAATGCGGCCATTGGTATGCCCGGGCATTATCGAGTTATGGATTGCTGCAGGCTTTGTCGGGAATACGATACGATGCGGTCGATCAAGTTCTGCATCTGCGGAACAGCGGCGACAATTTCAGCTGTTTTTTTTCAACAGAGACAGGATTTGGCGTGGCCGGCATGAAAAATGGGACTCCCTTTTACACCGTATCCTACGGATTTATCGATGTCAAAGAGATAGCGCTTAATGAGGAGAAATTGTGATTCGCTGCAAATGGTTCACAGTTTTATTATTGATCGTCGGCTTTTCACCTTCGATCCTCGTCGGGATGGAGCCGCAACGAGATCCTGACGCGATCAAAAAGGCGATTATTCGTCTGCAAAAATCGGCGGCTTTTATTCAGCTCAAGGATAATGACCAACTCCTCAAAGGGAGAATTGTCACTTT
>RPQV01000853.1 GCA_003818595.1 Calditrichota bacterium | reverse complement strand
ATCCGCTCATTTCTTCAGTTCTATCCGCCGAAATGATTAAAGAGTGTTTTGATGAAAAGCGCGCCGTTCGACACGTGGATTTCATTTTTAAAAAGGTCGGATTGGAATGATGACTGAATCAAGGTAACCGAAGATGCCGCATTTTCGAAAAGAAAGGAAGGTTGATTATTGAGCAAAGAAGGAATTCCAACACTCGTCGGCTTGATGGTTTTGGCACTATTGATGTACTGGGGCAGCAGGCTCTTTGACGCAAAATTATTGGTTGTTTTCACCGGGATATTGGTCTTTGCCGCTTTGTTCTCAGTTTATTTTTTTCGCGATCCCCAAAGAATGCCTCCTCAAGATCCCATGGCCATTGTTTCACCGTGCGATGGAAAGGTGATTGGCATCGATCGAGTGCGCGAAAATGAATTTGTGCAGGGTGAAGCAACAAGAATAGCGATTTTTATGTCGGTGTTCAACGTACACGTGAATTATGTTCCGTTTCGCGGAACGGTTGAATATATGCGCTTCTTTCGCGGCAAGTATTTACGCGCGGACCTGCCGGATGCATCGACTCATAATGTGCACATTCTGACCGGATTGGCCACACCTTACGGCAAACTGCTATTCAAACAATCTACGGGAATGATCGCCAGGCGGCTGGTGAATAATCTGCGTCAAGGACAAAAAGTTGAAACCGGAGAAAAGTTCGGCATCATTAAATTCGGATCACGCATGGAAGTGTACCTCCCCGCGTGTGCACAACCAACCATTCAAATAGGAGAGAGCGTCCGCGCTTGTGAAAGCGTTATCGCCATGATCAATGAAGAAGAAAAATAAGCAATACATCAATGTTCCTAATTTGTTTACTGCAATTAACCTTTTTTGTGGTTTTCTGTCCATTATCATGACCCTGGGCGGCGGCTATGCCAATGCGGCCTGGCTGATTATTATGGCGTCATTTTTTGATGCCCTGGATGGACGAATCGCTCGTTTCACAGGTGTCAGTTCTGAATTCGGTCTGCAGATGGATTCTTTGGCAGATGTTGTCTCTGCAGGCGTAGCTCCGGCGGTGCTCGTTTATGAATTTCACCTGCGTTCCCTCGGCAATCATCTGGCTCTGGGCGCTATGGTCGCATTCCTGCCGTTGCTTTTTGCCTGTTTTCGTCTCGCTCGATTCAATGTCATTTCTCATGCTGAAGGTCATCGTGCCGATTACATGGGCATGCCGGCGCCGATGGCCGCATCGACTATCGGAAGCGTGGTGATTTTATATTCGCATACCGAGTGGCAGTTTCTGCTGCGTTTTTTGGTTGTGCTGGTCCCCCTCGTGTCTTTGGCAATGGCCAGCCAGCTTACCTACGAAGGCTTTCCCCATTTCAACATCAGGGAAAGAGGTAAGAATCGATTCAAATTATTATTCATGTTTGCCAGCATCATATGCGTCATCATTGTGCCGGAATATACAGTTTTTCTGGTTGCCATGGTTTATTTGTCTTCAGGTCCTTTCAGTTTTGTTAAAAAATTAATCTCGAACCAACGATATCAAGAGAAACCGCCTGCTTCCGGAGATACCATTCAACCATCGGAAAATATGTAGACACTCCCCTGCAATTGTATTTCAACGTTTGATCAGGCTTCTGCAGTGGATAATTGGGCGGTTCACGAGCCGCAGAGATCGCAAAGATTGACCTCGCACGGAGTCACAAAGTCACAAAGGCTTCTTAATGCAGTCCTCGATAGTTACCTGATTCACGCAAAGCCGTCACGACCACAAAGCTTTATTATCTGATCTCTGTGACTCCGTGACTCCGTGCGAGGAAGCATGCCGCACGATCAACGGGACATCCGCAGGAAAGACCAAGCAAAGCTTGGAAGACAAGTTGCGTCCCAAATGCAATTTGGGACGCAGAATCGGGGAGGAGGCTGACTGTT
>RPQV01000852.1 GCA_003818595.1 Calditrichota bacterium | reverse complement strand
TTTTTCCCGATCCAGTTTTTTGGGCGTAATGCCGTTGGCCGCCAGCCGGTTGAAACGCTCTTCAATGGCGGACATATTCCATTCGCGTGCAGCCAATTCTTTTTGACGTTGTTGAATAGGATCAGGATCTGGCATAAATAGCTATCTCCTCGGGATATCTGGTGAATTTGGCTAGCGTGTTTCTTCGGACGAAGAACGTGTCACCCCGTTTGGAGCTGGTTGACGGAGTCTTCCTCAACGACGGAAAACTCGCCGGAAAGCATGTGAATCAACATTACTTGTCCGCTTTTGGCGTTTTATCGTTTGTCGTCACCGGCGCGTTGGGATCCTGCATCCATTCCTGCATCGAACCGATATAGAGTTTTACATTTGGATAGCCCAGTACCTGCTTCATCAGATACGACCAGATCGGACAGCATTGTCCCATATCGCAGTAGGTCACAATCGCAGCCGAGTGGTCTTGCCCGGCGGCCGCTTCGACGATAGCGGTCAGTTCCTCTTTGGTCTTGAAGGTTTTATTTTCATTGAAGGCGCAGGAGGTCGGCATATTAAACGCGCCGGGGATGTGTCCCCTCATGGGAACGCAATCCATCTTTTTTTCGCCGGAAAAGAATTCGCGTTCACGGACGTCCAGGATGATCAGTTTGCCCAGTCTTTCCTTCACATAGTTTTTGTCTGCAAATACTTCACCCGTGTATTTGCCCTGGAATTTTTTTGCCTTGCGCGGTTCAATCTTTTTGGACAAAGGCTTTTTCTCCGCTATCCATTTATTGATGCCGCCGTCAAGAAGGGCAACGTTTTCGATGCCGGCATATTGCAGTGTGCAGGCGACGCGGGCGCTTTGATAGCTAAGGCGCGGCGTATCCATGCAGCCCATAACCACCACCCAGTTGTCAAAATCAATGCCCATATAGCTGATCGTATCATCAATGTCATCTTTTTCCGGCAGCGAGCCATACATGCCGTCTTTCATATAGGCCCAGGAACCATAGAAGGCGCTCAATGCGCCGGGAATATGGCCTTCACGATACTCTTCAACGCGACGGACATCGAGAAAAATCAGTTTGGGATTTTTTAGGTTGGCTGAAAGCCAGTCGGTGGAGACGATCGGGGCGATATCCCGAGCCAGGCAGAAAGCCGGCAGGAAAAAACTCAGTATGAGTAAGGAAAGGATGGTGAAAAAAATATTTCTTTTCATAGGGTACCCTCCTTGTTGGCAGCTCATTATGATTTTTACTTTATAAAAACATGTCATATTGATCTATTTTGTCGATAGTATATCATACTTAACGAAGCGAGGGCCAGCTGAATATTCTTTTTTATATTTTCGGTGGGCCGGTTATTGCCCGTTTTGTTTAACTTCTCCACAGGCCGATTGTAGGAATAAATTGTAGTTTCAGGTAATAATTTATCGTTTTTTGTTAATATAAATCTTGACAGACTTAGCTCTGTTGCCTATTGTGCATCTGCTTAAAAAAGCAGAGGTGTTTTTTGGCGATTCAGCAGAAAACGGGAACACAGGCAAAACGGCGTGAACGACCATCAAAATGGATATCGGGCGAATCTTGAAAATCCGGAATCATCGGCGAGAACCGTCAAAGCGCCTCGCGGGCTGCACCGCTTTTTCCCCGACAGAGGGTTCCAATGGACATTTCTGTTGCTGAGCGGCTTGATCCTGCTTTTCATTGTCCTTCCAGTCGCCAAGATGATCATCGCCGCAAACCCCTCGATTATATTTCAGTCTCTCGCCGATTCGGAAATCACTGCGTCGATTGCCCTGACCGTTTATGCGGCCCTCATTGCCACAGCCATCGGGTTTGTCCTCGGGGTGCCGCTTGCCTATCTTCTGGCCAAAACCAGTTTTCCGGGGAAACGATTAATTGAAGGACTGATTGACCTGCCTTTAGTCATTCCTCACT
>RPQV01000851.1 GCA_003818595.1 Calditrichota bacterium | reverse complement strand
CATTCTAACACTTGAGAAGAACATGACCTTTGAAACCATTGACGAACCGATCGAAGTGATCACTTATTTCGACAAAAAGCAGATGAAACCCATTCGTTTCCGTTGGCGTGATCGAGCTTATCGAGTCGCCGCCATCAATGGGATTTGGTATGACATAAAAGGCAGGAATCGCGAATATCATTTTCATGTGGCGACCCGCGAATCCGGCTCTTTTGAGTTGATCTATGACAGCGGCGATTTTGTATGGAAGTTAGGGCGAGTTTGTCTGGACGATTGACTTGAATTCATTGCCGGCATCAAAAACAAACTTCCATTCTCCATTGGACTGCGAACATTTGCTCGCCAAGGACATCAGCAGCAATCCTGCAATGATCATTTTCATGGATTATTTTTCGAGCGCTGCCTGGATTTTCTTTACTGTGGCCGGGCCGTAATACTTGCAGCCGCCCTTGACGACATCCGCTTCAATATTCGCTTTTTGAATGGCCTCTTTGATCTTCTTTTCCGGAACATTCAGCTCTTTTGCCAATTTACCTGCTGTCAACATTTGGTCAGCCATGAGTAGCCTCCTTGTGGTTGATTGAGTAATAAAATAATAAGAAAAATCAAACAACGCAAGATATTGATTGACTCTATTTTGTGTTGCTTTTATTTGTCAAAAAAAATTGATATCTTGACCCAGTAAACATGGAGTTGCCATATGCAGAATCGTGCAATTGTATTGCTCTTGATCTTCTTGACATCTGTAGTACTTGGGCGGTCGAAAGCCGATATCACGGAGAAGGAACTGAGAGACCATGTCCTTTTTCTGGCCTCGGATTCATTAAAAGGGCGCAAACCCGGCACACCGGAAGATATTATGGCTGCTGAATATATCCGTTCACAAATTGCCCTGCCGCAGGTTAAATTTCCGACGGAAAATGGCCTGCAATATTTCGAGGTGCTCACTGCTTTGGAATTGGGCGCGGAGAATGCGCTGAGCGTCAGCGATTCATCGTATATTTTGGATAAAGATTATTATCCTCATTCCATCTCAGAGAACGGATATATTGATGCGGAGGTAGTGGTCGCGGGTTATGGTTTTAACATAGAGTCCGACAGTTTGACTTGGCGCGATTATGATGGCTTGAATGCAGCGGGTAAATGGGTCATGATCCTGCGCGGAGATCCGGAACCGGATCAGCTTGACAGCCCCTTTGCCCGATACGCTGATCTGCGCACCAAGGCGTTGGTCGCCAAAGATGCCGGAGCAGCCGGGGTTTTATTGGTTTCCGGCAAAATCTTTGATGAAAAGGATGATTTTGCTGAATTGTTGATTAATGAAGGCCATATTTCCGCCGGACTGCCGGTGATTCAGCTCAAAAAAACAGTCGCCGATCGTTTGCTTGCCGTGCACGGATTGAGCGTCGATTCGCTTGAAATCCTGCTGAATGAATCTCGATCGCCCCACAGCCTGCGCCTCAATGAACGCATCAAAGGATCAGTGGATATCCTGCGCATAAAAAGTCGGACTCAGAATGTGGCAGCCCTGCTTCCGGGAGATGATCCCTCTCTCGCCGACGAGATCGTTGTCCTCGGCGCCCATTACGACCATCTTGGATTTGGCGGGCCGGGTTCGGGATCGCGTCGTCCGGACACGAGCGCCATCCATAACGGCGCGGATGACAATGCCTCGGGCGTCGCTGTGGCGATGGAGATTTTTGAAAAACTGGCAACGGCTAAAAAGCGGCACCGTTCGCTGTTGTTTATCGCATTCGGCGCCGAGGAAATGGGGTCTTTGGGGGCCAAGTATTTCATTCAAAATCCGCTGATTGATTTGAAAAAAATTGTTTTCATGTGCAACTTGGATATGGTCGGTCGTCTCGATTCGATCCTCACGCTTTACGGGACAGGAACGGCCGTTGGGATGGAGCCTCTGCT
>RPQV01000850.1 GCA_003818595.1 Calditrichota bacterium | reverse complement strand
TGTACAATATTGATTGCCCTTTTAAACGAGGCTTGGAAATCGTCGAGTCGTTAAAGCGCCAGACCAATTTGATTATCGTCGATATGCATGCTGAAGCCACAGCTGAAAAAGGCGCACTTGCCTGGTATCTTGATGGCAAGGTGAGTGCCGTGATCGGCACGCATACTCATGTGCAAACAGCGGACGAGCGGATTCTACCGCGAGGTACAGCTTTTATCACCGATGCCGGGATGACAGGACCGGTCGATTCTGTCATCGGCCTCGATGTTCAAATTGCCGTCAAGCGTTTTCTTTCCGGCATTCCCGAACATTACCAGGCTGCAACCTCCAACATTCGCTTCAACGGCGTCGTCGTTGAGGTCGATGTCCAGAGCGGCAGGGCGTCATCCATTCAACGGATTAACCTACCATAGGTGAGATTGTGAGTCTTTTGCTCATGGAAGGCAAGCCTGTTGCCGATCGCATCCAACAGGAGCTTGCTGAAGAAATTCGCTCCCTTCATCAACACGGCGTGTTCCCCCGACTTGAAGTGATTCTTGTCGGAGAAAATCCCGCCTCCAAAGTGTATGTCGGTATGAAGCAAAAAGCCTGCGAAAAAGTGGGCATCCGTTCCAACACGACAAACCTGGCGCAAAACACCTCTGAAGATGAATTGTATGCCCTTATCGAAAGGTTCAATCAGGACCATTCGGTTCATGGCATTTTGGTACAGCTCCCCCTGCCACCACAGATCTCAGAAAAAAGGATCATCGAAAGCGTTTCCCCGCTGAAAGACGTGGATGGCTTTCATCCGATCAATCGCGGCAAACTGGCGGCCGGGGAAGATACCTTTATTCCCTGTACTCCGGCAGGAATGCAGGAGCTTTTAAGAGCCTATCAGATCAATCCGGCCGGCAGGCACGTCGTCGTCGTCGGCCGCAGCGGCATCGTCGGAATGCCGTTTGCGATCATGATGATGCAGAAGAAAAGTTGGGCCAATGCCACGGTGACGGTGTGCCATACGGGTTCAGGAGATTTGAAACCCTACACCCGCCAGGCTGATATACTGGTGGCCGCCGCCGGGCACCCGCGCACCATTACTGCGGAAATGGTCAAACCAGGCGCCGTGATTTTGGATGTCGGCGTCAACCGTGTCGATGATCCGACAGCTTCTCGCGGTTATCGATTGGTCGGCGATGTTGATTTTGAGGGCGTGAAGGATGTCGCGTCTGCGATCACACCGGTTCCGGGAGGGATTGGACCGATGACGATTGCCATGTTGTTGAAAAATACCGTGACTTCGGCAAATAAATTTTGTAAATTATAAATACAGGCGCCCGTAGCTCAATAGGATAGAGCACTAGCCTCCGGAGCTAGGGGTTGTGGGTTCAATTCCCGCCGGGCGTACAAAGCCCGTCAACAATCGTTGACGGGCTTTTTTGCTTGATCTCTTCGACATGAGCCATATTCAAATGGAGCCGCGGAAATCGAATGGATGGAAAAGGCTTTTCTTATTTGATATATCACGGCACACCACCACAAAATTCATTTATTGCAGGAGTATTTATGCTAAATTACCGCAATGCAGTCTTGTGGCTTTGTCTGTGTTCTTCTCTGTCTTTTGCCCAAATGTCGGGCAATGAATGGGAAGACCCTCAAGTCAATGCCCTTCACAAAGAGCCCGCGCACGCGACGTTTTATCCATATGCTGACGAAACGAGTGCTGTTTCTTTTGACCGTTCAACATCGGATCGATTTCACCTGCTTAATGGATCGTGGAAATTCAAGTTCCTCAAAAGCCCGGCTGATGCTCCGGAGTCATTTTTCGCACCAACCTACGATTCTGTTGCCTGGGATGTCATCGAGGTGCCCTCAAATTGGCAAATAGCAGGATATGGCATTCCCATTTACACGAATATCACCCATCCGTTCCCCGCTGATCCTCCTCATGTTC
>RPQV01000849.1 GCA_003818595.1 Calditrichota bacterium | reverse complement strand
TCCTGCGGATTCTTGAAAAAAGCCTGATCCATCACTCATGGGCCAAGAAATATGCTGAACTCATCGCGAAAAACGATGGGCATGATGCATCCTCATTGGATGAAAAAAGGCGATTGCGACCGATCAATCATTTTTTCATTCATTCAAAAAATCCCAGCAGCGACATGCTGCGTCTGATCGAGAGTAGCAGCAGCAATAAAATGGCCTTTGAATATCTCATGGCCTGCTATTTGTTGGAGTGCAAACTGGGGAACATCGCCCAACACCTGGACTTGTGCCGACAATTCGGATATCCGCTCCTTCCGCGCCATATCGAGGAAGCGGCGATCATGTATCAAAGCAGCGTCAAAAGCGTCGGCGGTGAACCGATTAAGGATTTTCTCTTCCGTCGCGACCGTATTGCCGCTTTTGCCCGATTCAACCGGATCATCTTGGAAAATCGAACGGATAAAAAGCGGGCGGATCAGCTTCTGCGCAAGGAATTCGGCGACACATTCTGGTACTATCTCTATTCCGGCGGAGGTAAAAGAACCGAGACGTTGAAAACGGTAAAAATTGAGGAAAATTATTATTAACATGAACCAGCAATGGGTCACACTCTTCTTCATCATGGCGATGATCCTCAAGGGGGCGAGCGCAGCGGACATCAGGGATTCTGTGCCGGTCGAGCGCAAACCGATCATCGTGCCGGACTATAGTGATATCGTCATTCCCCCCAATATCGCACCCCTGAATTTTATGATCCGGGAAAGCGGCCGAACATTTACAGCTGTCATTGCTTCGGAGAGCAAGTCATTCGAGGTATCTTCGAAATCAGGCATCATCCGCATGCCGCCCGCCAAGTGGCGCAAGCTGATCGAGTCCGGCGTCGGCGCCGCATGGACGATCACCCTCTATACCCAGGATCATCACGGCGCCTGGTTCAAATATGAGCCCATCACCAATTATGTATCTGAACAGGCGATCGACAGCCATGTCGTTTATCGGCTCATCAATCCGGCCTATGTGCTCTGGTGGGAGATGGGGCTTTACCAGCGCGACTTGACGACCTTTACTGAAAAACCGATTTTCACCAATCGTCTGACGAAAAAAAACTGCATGAACTGCCACTCCTTCTGCCTCAATGATCCGCAGCGGATGATGTTTCACCTTCGCGCTGAATTCGGCGGCACGATGATCATTCAGGAAAATAAAGTGAGCAAGATCAATACCGCGACAGGCTACACCATGTCGGCCGGAGTTTATCCCGCATGGCATCCGGACGGAAACCATATCGCATTTTCAGTGAATAAAATTTATCAGCAATTCCATGCCGCACAACCGAAAAGCACGTTTGTCTATGACACGGCTTCGGACCTGGTGATCTACGATATAGAAAAGAATCAAATCACCACCTCCCCTGCTGTTTCGACAAAACGAATGGAGAACCTGCCTGCCTGGGATCCAAACGGCCATGATCTTTATTTCATATCGGCTGCAGAATTCATCAATGACTCAAAACTTGACAGCATTCAATATGACCTGATGCACACCACCTATAACGTCAACACCAACACCTGGGGAACGGTGACTCCCTTATTGACTGCGAAAGAGACAGGCTCGAGCCTCTCGTTTCCCAAGGTGTCGCCCAAAGGTCGATTTTTGATGTTCACGATGAACGATTACGGTTATTTCGGCATCTACACCCCCGGCAGCGACTTGTGGTTGTATGATCTGCAACAAAAGAACTATGCCAAGCTGGCCGTCAACAGCAATTTATCCGATAGTTATCACAGTTGGTCCAGCGATGGACAGTGGTTCGTCTTTGCCAGTAAACGTGATGACGGCCTCTGTTCCCGCTTGTATTTCAGCTGTATTGATGAAAACGGGCGTGCGTCAAAACCGTTTTTACTGCCGCAAAAGGATCCCCGCTTTTACGACACCTTTCTCTTGAATT
>RPQV01000848.1 GCA_003818595.1 Calditrichota bacterium | reverse complement strand
GTCGATCACTTTGGCGAGCATGGCCGGATCCTGAATTTTATTCTGGCTCTTGGTAAAGATCTGCCCCAATATGCCCTTTTGCGTGCTCAATTCGCGCAGCAGGTTGACGTAATGCAATTCAAGCTCGGCGCCTTTTCTGGCGGTCAGGCTTGGCCAATTGTATTCCTCGGGAATATTCAGCCTGCGGTTGTGCGGCGGTCGGCTGTATTCGTCCGCCATTTTTAAAAAGAGCAGATAGGTGAGTTGCTCCAGATAATCGCCATAGCCGACTCCGACATCGCGGAGAGGATTGCAGAATGACCAGACTTTGCTGACGATGATGGAGGTGCTGCTGCTCATTATTTTTCCTCTGTTGTTAAAGGTGGCGTAACTCAAGCGACGACATCAGCATGAACCTTCACATCTCTCTCTAATAACGTTCCCAATCGATCCTTTACAATTTCCAAATCATAATGTGTCTGTAAATTGATCCAAAATTGAGGGGACATGCTGAAAAATCTTCCTAATCTAAGAGCCGTATCGGCAGATATTGATCGTTTCCCGTGAACAATTTCATTTATTCTTCGCGGTGGCACACTGATATCCTTCGCCAGGCGATATTGTGAAATTGACAGCGGCTCCAAAAACTCTTCCCGAAGAATTTCACCGGGATGCACTGGTGGTATTCTTCCCGACATGATATCATACTCCTCATGATAATCTACTATTTCAACATCATGGGCATTATTCTCGATCCATTTATAACAAATACGTCATTGGATATTTATTCAAATACGGTGCTGCCCATTTCGATCGCCTTTTATTGAATTAATCATTTCTGATGAAAATGAATGGCGTTAGTATTGTCAAGCGTTATTATTGATCACAATGCCGGCGAGTCGTCCAACCCTGCGGCTATATTGCGCCGGTCTGCTGCATTCATCGACTATTTTTAAAAGAGCAGTCAAGTGATCTGCTCAAAATAATCGCCCTAGCCGACGCCGACATCGCGAAGGGGATTTCAGAATGACCAACCTTTGCTGACGATGCTGGAGATGCTGCTGCTCCTTATTATTCCTCCGTTGTTTAAAGCGGCAAAAGCCTTTTGACGACTTGCGAAATCACTCTCCAAGAGTTTGTCCTGAATTATTTTGGGGACTCTTCTTTTGCCATCCTCAGCAGTTGTTTCCAAAATGGAAATAACTGACTCTAAGCAATTCTCCGGTTTTAAAAATGTTTCAAGATGTTTGTTCAACAACCTTTAATCTTCCGGCTCGTTATTTTGTTCATCACCGCTCGGCAACGCGTTTTGCTGCGTTATAATGCTGCGTCCCAATTCCTTTTCCGTCTCTTTGCGCGCTGTGCCGGCGACGGCGCCGCCGCGACGGGCGACTTTTTTGTTTTTGCTAAACGTGTCCGGTTTTTCCTTTTTGGATATTTCGGTGGTGACCTTTTCGCCCAGCATGGTAAAGATCAATTCCAGATCGGTCATGTGGTCGCGCAGGTTCTGGTTTTTGCGCGTCAGTCCTTTGAGGTCTTTATATTCTGCGGGCGTCAGGCCAAAGGTGGCTTGAGAGATTTCCGCGGTGAGGATGGCAAAGCCTTTTTCTGTATCAATGCCGCGTTCTTTCCATTCATCGGTGAGGTTCTGGCGGATGGCGATGCCGCGCAATCGCTTGTCGATCCAGTCTTTGGGGTAGCCTTTGAGCTCGTACAGTTCTTTCATACGCGCCTGGGCCAGTTCAGGATTTTCAATTTCCTGTATCCGGTCATAACCAACCTGAGCTAACCATTGTTTAAAGGGTTCGGCTTTTAGGGATGGTATCGATTGGACGATGCGAAACATACTCCTGGTATTGGCGCAGTCGGTTGTATATTTCTTTCCATCTGAAGCCTCAAGTTTCAGTCCGTGACAAGATGTCACGACCTGACTGACTTCATTACGGAGCCTTTGTTTT
>RPQV01000847.1 GCA_003818595.1 Calditrichota bacterium | reverse complement strand
TGAAAATGTCGGCAAAACTTGTGCTGATCACCGCGCGGAAGCCGAAATCCGTCAACGCCCACGGTGCGTGCTCTCGACTCGATCCGCAGCCGAAATTATCTCCGGCAACCAATATCTGTCGCTCCTGCGCTCCGGGTTCATTGAGCACAAAATCCTGCTTGGGAGACCCATCCTCGTCATAGCGCCAATCGCAAAACAGATTTTTTCCCAAACCCTTTTTATCGGTCACTTTGAGAAATCGGGCCGGAATGATCTGATCGGTATCGATGTCATTCGCACGAATGACAATGAATTTACTTTTTAATCGGGTAAAAGGTTCCATATATTCCTCGAGTCGTTTAAAATATCCATTCAATCAATTTTACTAAAACAGCAACCGAACATCGCTCACCTCGCCGGTTACAGCAGCGGCTGCAGCCGTGAAAGGACTGGCCAAAAAGGTGCGGCCTCCCTTCCCCTGCCGACCCTCAAAATTGCGGTTGCTGGTGCTGACGGCGTACTGACCGGCGCTGATCTCATCGCCATTCATCGCAATGCACATGGAACAACCCGCCTCGCGCCATTCGGCGCCGGCAGCCTTGAATATTCGATCCAACCCCTCGGCTTCCGCCTGATTTTTCACCTGCTGCGAACCGGGCACCACCAGGACACGCACACCATCCGCAACTTTTCGTCCTTTGAATACGCTTGCAGCAGCGCGCAAATCACTGATGCGGCCATTGGTGCAGCTGCCGATGAAAACAACATCGATCCGCTGTCCAACCAATGTGGCTCCAGGCTTTAAATCCATATAGGCAAGCGCCTTCTCCAGCGCAGCGCGCTGATTGCGATCCGCAATCAGCTGCGGATCGGGTATCTGTTCGTCAATGGCGATACCCATCCCCGGGGTGGTACCGAACGTAATTATCGGTCTCAGATGGGAAACATCGAGTGTGACGAGTGCATCAAAGTGCGCTCCTTCATCACTGGGCAACCTGCGCCATTGCTCCAACGCGGCATCCCACGCCCCACCCTGAGGCGCAAACGGTCGACCGGCCAGATAAGCAAAGGTAACGTCATCGGGAGCGATCATCCCCGCGCGCGCACCGGCCTCGATCGTCATGTTGCAGATGGTCATGCGACTCTCCATATCGAGACTGCGGATGGCCGTGCCGCAGTATTCGATCACATGTCCGGTGCCGCCGCCGACGCCGATTTTAGCGATCAAGGCCAGGATGATATCCTTGGCCGAGACGCCGCGGGCCAAAGCGCCGTCGATGCGCACCTGCATCGTCTTGGGCTTATTCTGCAGCAGCGTCTGAGTGGCTAAAACGTGTTCCACTTCGCTGGTGCCGATGCCGAATGCCAGAGCGCCAAAGGCGCCATGCGTCGCTGTATGGCTGTCGCCGCAGACAATGGTCATCCCCGGCTGCGTCAAACCCAGCTCCGGTCCGATCACGTGCACCACGCCACGATCAGGACTGTTGCGGCCGTAAAGCGGAATGCCGAATTCGGCACAATTTTTTTCCAATTGTTGCAACTGCGCCAGTGCCGCCAAATCGGACATGGCGATGGAGGGATCGGTCGTTGGAATCGAGTGATCCATGGTTGCCACGGTTTGCGACGGACGATAAGCAGTGAGTCCTTTATCGCGCAATCCCTGAAATGCCTGGGGTGAGGTCACTTCATGGACCAGCTGAAGATCAATATACAAAACCGCCGGCGCGTTGGGTTCCTGGGCGACCACATGATCATCCCATACTTTTTCCAGCATTGTTTTCGGTTGATTAAGCATGTTGGCCTCTTGATTTATCATGAAATCTGCATCCATTTATCGGTAATATTTCAAATTCTAAGATTCAACTCGACTCAGACGTCAAATGCTTTTGGATTGAGTCGCTTGAGCATCATATTGCTCACGGCGGCGCCGCTGGGGACCATGGGAAAGACCATCTCCTCCTT
>RPQV01000846.1 GCA_003818595.1 Calditrichota bacterium | reverse complement strand
GGGTTAAAAACGAAGAAACAACTCTAATGCCGGAATCTGCGAACAGGCGCATCGTCTTGATGTCAGGTTCAGCGATAAATCGGGAGATTCATCGAAAGCGAACAACTGCGCGTCAACATAAGCGTCGGCGACGCTGTAAAGGAGCGCAGCCCCCAATAACCAAAATGAAAGGTTGCGATTATCCTCATAGAAAAAACGTTCATCCGCATCCGTCGCCTGTTGCGCGAATTGATTTTGGGCCACTGCATTCGCAACCAATCCAATTTCAGTGCCGGCAATGAGAATTCCTTTGAACCATTTGCCGTTGTAAAATTGTCCCCACCCGGGAACGACAAGCGATTTGAGCATGGCGGTTTTGGGATTTTTCACCTGAACCGAGTCAACCGGCTCCGGCACCGGAGGTGCTGTGCTGTTTTCCGACTGAGAGAAAACAGCGGTCGCCAGCAAAATGAGGGCGGCGGGAATGCTCTGCCATAGTTTCATTTATTTACCCAGCACCGCTATCGCTTCTATCTCGATCAAAGCATCTTTGGGCAATCGGCTGACTTCCACCGTCGAGCGAGCCGGTTTGACGCTGCCGAAAACCTCAGCGTAAACCGAATTCATTTGTGCAAAATCGTTCATGTCTTTTAAAAAAACGGTTGTCTTGACCACATGATCCAAATCAGTGCCTGCTGCCCGCAGAATGGCTTCGATATTCATCAGCGCCTGTCTTGTCTGTATTTGAATGCCGCCTTGAACAAAGGTGTTGGTTTCCGGATCAATACCCAATTGACCAGCGGTGAAAACAAGATTCGACTCTGACAGGGCTATTGCTTGACTGTAGGGTCCAATGGCGGCAGGAGCGTGGGGAGTTGTGATCGCCTGCATTTATCCCTCCTTTAAATAACGGCGCGTATAATATTTGGTAAAAACAGCAAGCAGCATCTGCTGTTTTTCATTCATGGTCTCCATCGATCGGCAAATTAAAAGATCCGTCAATGAAAACGCAGACAGAAAATTCAAATCTTTTTTCAACAGTTTGTCACGATGTTCATCTTCGAGGATCTGCAGCAGACGATGCAATTTAATTTTTTTCAAAGCAGCAACAAAGAATTCGTCAAAGTCTTCGCCCGAGCCGTCATTAATGATGCCAAATACCTGGTAAAAATTCATTCGATCGCGATAGGGGCGTTTTGAGGTCAGGGCATCAAACACATCGCAGACCGCAAGGATACGGGACAGCTTGGGAATTTCTTCGCCTTTTAATCCGGCAGGATAACCGGTGCCGTTCATTTTTTCGTGATGAGAAGCGGCAATTTCAGGGACGTCACGCAAATGACGGGTGAAATTGATGTTCTTCAGAATGGTGCGGGTGTACTCCGGGTGTCGCTGTATGTGAGCAAATTCCTGGGTGGTCAATTTACCTTTTTTGGTCAAAACCGCTTCGCGCACGGCAATTTTGCCGTAATCGTGCAGCAATGCCGACATACGCAATACTTCGCGTTCTGTGTCGGTCAATTTGACCACCTGGGCAATCTCATCCGCATACATGGCGATACGACGAGAATGGCCGGCGGTCATCGGGTCTCGAGCATCGATTGTGCTGGCCAACGTTTCAATAAAGCTGTCGAATGTCTTCTTCTGCTCTTCATACAGCCGCGCGTTTTCAATTTGAGCTGCGCTGATCGCGCCGATGGCATCGAGTAAATCCTCGTCATCCTTGGTGAACGGGCCGCCGAATTTATTGAGCGCCTGGAAGACGCCGATGATTTCTCCCATTTTATTGCGCATGGGAGTGGTGAGCATGTTGCGGGTATGATAACCCGTTTTTTTGTCGATATCGGGATTAAATCGCGAGTCCGCATAGGCATCAGGAATATTGAGACTCTCGCCGGTTGACGCCACGTGACCGGCAATTCCGAGGTGGCTCGGAAACCGGATTTCCGATTCACCATGCGC
>RPQV01000845.1 GCA_003818595.1 Calditrichota bacterium | reverse complement strand
GAATTGTTTTGTGAGATGCGGCGATACGCGATGAAGACAACTCGGGTAAATAAGTTTGCGGATTGCGTGCGATAAAATCATAGATGTTGTGGCGCGCCGGATTCACGCCGGTTGCAAAAGTGGACCAGGCGACAGGCGATAGTGCGGGGAATGTGGTCGCGAGTTTGGAATAGCTGCCTTGATGTTTCATCTGCAGTAAATTGGGCATTAAACCTTGGCTCATGAATTGATCGCATAATCCCGGCTCCAATCCATCCAAACCGAGGATGATAACCTTTTTGACCTTTGCGCGGGAATAAGCGTGGCGGTCATGAATCAGATGATATAACACCCGCATGGGCCACGTCAATAAAGCAAAAAAAGCAATGATAAATGAAAAAAATAATGAGGAGAGCGAAGAAATCAATGCGAATCCTGCTCCCGGTCCAATGTAAGCGTGAGCAGAAGCATGGAAGATGAAAACGAAAAAGATTACAACCAAGCCGTAATTATAGAAAAATCTTCTCAATATGTCCTTTCACCCAATTATTTCATCACCCTGATAGTAGAAAAATATTCTTTAGGGAAAAATTCCCACCATTATTTAACCATGCCGACTGTCTGCGCCAAGACAATCCTCTGTGCCGGTTTCAGCTTTGCCGCCTGAGAAAATCGTTCGACATCAATTAATCCTCTGACAGTCGCTCCCAATCCTTCCGCAGCGCAATAAAGATTGACATTCTGCGCTTGACAGCCAACACTGATCAACGCCCAGTTCATTTTCTGCTCATCGGTGACTTGCCCGGCATATTCCGGCAGAAATTGATATTTGTCCAGATCCACAACATATATCAGGTTGACCGGCGCCGTATATACGAACTCCTGCGTTCCTGCATAACTGCGGAAATCGCCCTTGACACAAGATAAAAGATAATGACCTTTGGGTTCATAGAGGTAAATCCCCTCTTGCAAGACAACATAAAGATCAACGACTTGGGTATTAAATGCAGCAGGCGCCGTCCGTTTGCCGTCCGCACGATTCACGCCGTTCGCCGCCCACAGCAGTTCTGAAAGTTGTTGGCTCGAGAGCTGTTGATCCAAAATATCACGCCTCGATTGCCTATTTTGCAGCGCCTGCAACAAACACTTGTCCATTTCTGGAGTTGCCAATTTGACGGTATCCACTGCAATTGTCGGCTCCGCAAAAGACGCCGCGAAAATGAAGAAAATAAAGCCCGGGAGGTAGATGAGTTTGCTCATATTTTTTCCTTCACGATTGAAATATTAGTCATTAGCACACGTTCGAAGTGAAAGCCAATACCTATCGACATTTTGACTTGTCGCCGAGTCGACTTTGTATCGATAGTATAACGCTCTATCAACAAAAAAGGTTCTTTAACAGCAAGACAATCAGGACAGCTGACGATCGGAATCATCATCAGGACCATTCGTGATAAAAATGAACAATTTTGATTGACAGCATATTCGTTTCGATTGTATTTTGCCATTTATTGATAAATTGATTATATTGACTCACGATGAAGTTGAAGTAATAAATGAGGTGAATGCGGATGATCACGAGTAAAACCTCCCGCCGTTCATTTTTAGGATCATTGGGATCATTGACGGCCTTTGCATGGCCGTTGAGTCGTCTCGCCGGCGCCATTCACTATCCAAAATCTATCGATCAGAAATCGCGCAATATCATTTTGATCCTTTCCGATGATCATCGCTATGACTTTATGAGTTTTCTGGGGAAACCTGATTTCCTGGAAACCCCTCACATGGATCGCCTGGCCCGGGACGGGGCTCATCTGTCTCAGGCTTTTGTTTCGACCTCGCTCTGTTCACCCAGTCGCGCATCCATTCTCACCGGCCAATACGCTCATAAACACGGCGTCGTGGATAATAATGTCGACATTCCGCCAGGGACTCTTTTCTTCCCCCAGCTGCTGCAGCAGGCGGG
>RPQV01000844.1 GCA_003818595.1 Calditrichota bacterium | reverse complement strand
GTGCCCAATCAGGAAGCGCCGACGAGAATCTGCTGGAGTGACCGCAATCGCTCCACCATGATCCGGGTTCCGCTCGGCTGGGCGCAGGTTCACGACCTCGGCCGAAAACTCAATCCCCAACAATCTGAAACCAACCACGTCACCGAAGGCCGTCAAACGGTCGAATTGCGCAGTCCGGACGGCAGCGCCATTTCTCACCTCTTGCTCGCCGGCATGACCATGGCGGCAGAATGGGGTCTCACGCATCCCGAAGCGCTCGCTATTGCCGACAGGCTCTATGTCAAAGGCAATATCTTTGAAGACCGCGAACTGCTGGGACGACTGCAGGCCCTGCCCAAGAGCTGCGTCGAGTCCGCTCATCTGATTTTAGAAAAACGCTCATTATACGAACGAGAAAATATCTTCCCCCCCAGCATCATCGAATATGTCGCCAATCTCCTGCTGCTGGAAAAAGACGAAAACATGAACCAATACCTGGCAGATCTTCCGGCGGACGACCGGCTGCATGAGACGAGGAAAATTATGCACAGCAATCTGCATCGGCATTGAGCGGAGATCAACCATTTTTCCGCAGGGCAGGCTGTCGATCTGTCGGAAACGAATAGACTGGAGTCCTTATGAAAACATTGAAAAACCTTTCAAAAGTATTTCCTTTTTTCACCATCGTCGCGATACTTGTCTTTTCTGTATCTTGGAGCGACATTTTCGGTCAAACCGTCTTTGAAGCACCCGCCAAAAAGCTCATTGACTTTGGCTGGCATTCGCCGTCTATTCAGGATCTGCAGGGATCTCTGGAACTTTATGAGAACGCTCCCTTCGATGGATTGAGCATTAAAATGTCGCAGGACGTCGGCGGCGGCAATGTTTTCATGGTGAAGGATTGGCAAAACGTAACTACTGAGGCCAAACATCGCGAAATAAAGTATTTCGCCTCGATGAAATCAAGCCCGACGCTCACCGATAATTTTTTAGTGCTCTATGGGGCATCGCAAATGGATTGGTTCTCGGATGGAGATTGGCTTCAGGTGGAAGATCAATTGCGCTTTGCCGCCCAACTGGCGCAGACGGCTCATTGCCGGGGTATTCTTTGGGATCCAGAGCCCTACAAGCCGGGTAAAAATCCCTGGAAGTATGTTGAACAGGAAAACAATGCCCGCTATTCATTCGATCAATATTACATTAAAGTACGAAAACGCGGCGCTCAATTCATAGAGACACTGCAAAATGAATTTCCGGGCATCATCATTTTTTCGTTGCGGGAATTATCGGACTGGCAGCAGGGATCTCCTTTTTCAGGCAGTTTGCTCCCGGTCACCCAACCGGAACAAACCCTCAAGGAATTGAACGACGCTTGGTGGGGATTACATCCCGCTTTTTATGTGGGAATCCTTGATGCCATCGATATCAATACACAATTCATTGACGGCAACGAGGAAGCCTATTATTATACCTCAGCGCTTGAATACTTTCAGATTCGAACCACGCTGATGGACGATGCCCAAGCCTTTATTCCTCCTGAACTGCGACAAAAATACCATGGTTCTTTTCGCCTCGGACATGCCATCTCCGCCGAATATATCGCCGGGAACTGGCTGGGGATGTCGCCGTTCCCCTATCGATTGACAGGTCAGGCGACAATGATGACCTCGGCCGAAAAGGCCAAATGGTTTGAACACAATGCATATTATGCCCTGCGCAGCAGCGATGAGTATGCGTGGCTGTATACCGAGGAGATGAACTGGTGGAACGGTGACAAGGTGCCGGAGGGATTCAAGGAAGCGCTCCTCAGCGCCAAGCATAAAGTTAAAACAGGACAACCACTGGGATTTGAAATCAAAGAAATCATTCAGGCCGCTCAAGACAAAGCGGACAAGTTTTATCAAAATAAATGAAAAATTAGTCTTATCGCGATTCATCGGTTCGCGTCATTCGTCCCATGGCTTCG
>RPQV01000843.1 GCA_003818595.1 Calditrichota bacterium | reverse complement strand
GCCGAAGAACCCAAAAAACGATTCAACGCACTGTTCAAAGCCATCGAGTTCGATCGCCGCGATATCGTCAGCGTGCTGCTGCAGCGGGGCGCCCAGGTGAATTATCACAACACCTTCGGCGTTACTCCTTTGATGCTGGCGGCACAATTGGGCCGCAAAGAAATCGTCGACCTCCTGCTGCAAAAAAAGGCGGATGTGAATGCTGCGAGTATTATTGGCTATACGCCATTGTTCTTTGCATTGGAATTCGGTCGGCCTGAAATTGCGCAGGTACTCATTGAAGCGGGCGCGCATGCCGATCAAGCGGATAAATACAATCGTTCTGTTTTAGCAGCCGCAGCCGCAAAAGGATATTCCCAAATCGTCGAGCAGCTGGTGCAAAAGGGGGCGGATGTCAATGTCAAAAGTGAAAAAGGCGAGACCGCCATCAGCCTTGCCAATAAAAACGCGTTCACCGATGTGGTCGTTTTCCTTCTCAAGCATGGGGCAGATTCCACCGGCGTCAAAATTGCGGCAGATTCCACCGCTCAGGATTCAACCCTGACACAAAAGGAAAAGGACGCAGTCGTTGAAGAAACCGTCGCTGTGGTTCCACCAGAGCCCATTGGCGGCCTGGAAGCCATTCAAAAACGATTGCGTTATCCGAAAAAGGCGAAAGAGGCGGGCCTTCAGGGAACGATAAAACTTGAGGTCACAGTCACGAGAGTCGCCCAGATCAAGAGCATCAAAATCATCGAAACATTTGGCGACCGTGAATGCGAAAAAGCCGCTGAAACGGCTTGTCGCAACACGCGTTGGAAACCGGCCAAGAAAGGTAAAAAGAGCGTCGAAGGCACCGCCGTGGTGACGCTCGAGTTCAAATTGGAACCCTGATGCAGCGACTCTCTTCATCATCTTTCACCCGCACACCAGTAACTCGTCAGGCTCTTACCTGCCGCCACATCCTCTGGGATTGGAACGGCACGCTGCTGGACGATGTCTGGCTTTGCGTTGAAATCATCAACGAACTGCTGCATAAACAACATCTGCCAGCCGTCACCCGAGACCAATATCGAAATCTCTTCGATTTTCCCGTCCGCGATTATTATCAGAAATTGGGGTTTGATTTTGAGCAGACGCCCTTTGAGCAAATCGGCACTGAATTCATGGATCATTATCGTCGACGATGGCGTGAGTGTTCTCTCCACTCCCAGGCAGAAGAACAGTTACAGCGCTTCTTCGATGCGGGTATGACGCAGGTCATTTTGTCAGCCGCACAAGTTTCCCTGCTCGATGAATGCACCCGGTTTTACCGGATTGAGAAATACTTTGGCGCCGTGCTCGGTCTGGATCACCATTACGCCGACGGCAAGGTCGAAATCGCGCGAAATTATATGCAGGATATCGAGATCGATCCGCAACATATTGTATTCATCGGCGACACGTCTCATGACGCACTGGTTGCGCAGGAGATCGGCGTCAACTGCATCCTCTACGTCAACGGACATCATCCGGCTGAGAAACTGACGCCGTGGCAATGGCCGATCATTCACTCACTGCAGGAATTGCAGCAGTTGATCAGTATTCATCCCTACCCATGATTCGGTCATGGTCTTCGAATTCCGCGATCCGTAAAACCTCAGTTATAGGAATAAGCCCATTCGCCTGCTCATTCAGCGTCGTGCGAAAAGATTCACGCAGAGCCGCAAAGAAACGCAAGGAATAACAGACTCGATCGGCCTCGCACAGAGTCACTGAGACACAAAGAAACACAGAGGAACTCCTCATCCACCACCCGACTAATTGACTGCGTCTGCATCGAAATCTCTGATCAGGGTAGACGACGAAGGGAAAGAATTCCATTAAAAAACCTGATTGTGTTGAAGCATTGAACTCGTTAACTTGTGCCCTGATAAATGGACCATTTCCCTTTGTGTCTTGGCGTCTTTATAAATGAACCATTATTCGAAT
>RPQV01000842.1 GCA_003818595.1 Calditrichota bacterium | reverse complement strand
CCGTCGATGATGATATCTCCCGGTTCGAGGACGGGAAGAATTTTCTCAATAAACTCATCGACCGCTGCTCCCGCTTTGACCATCAACATCACTTTACGTGGACGCTTCAGACTGGCGGCCAATTCTGCGATTGAATAACATCCCTTGATATTTTTCGACTTTGCACGGCCGGAGATAAAATCCTCGACCTTGCTGGTCGTGCGGTTATAACAGGCGACCTTGAAGCCATTACGCTCCATATTCAAGATCAAATTTTCGCCCATCACTGCCAGGCCAATAAGGCCGATATCATACTCTGCCATCTTTACAACTCCTCGCGATACATTTTAATATATCGATCATGAATATTTCATGGTTTTTGTTTTTTAAGCTCGTTCTGCATTGTCGCCAGGTTTTCTTTCAGATAGGAAGATTTCGGATCGAATTTTAGAGCCTGACTCATAGTCTCGGCCGCCTTTTCGATTTGGCCGACATCAAAATATAACCAGGCGAGCGTATCGAGAATGCCTGCATCACCAGGCGCGAGCGCCACTGCATGTTCCGCCAGTTCGATCCCCCATGCAAAGTGCGTCTGCAATTTATGCCAATGAATCATCCAGGCGCAACCATTGAGAAGAGAAGTCGAATCAGGCAATTTCTGCAAAGCCTGACGATAGACAGCGATAGCATTTTCAAATTCTTTTTTCTCTTCATAGAAGGTTGCCAAAGCCTGATAACCTTGATACTGCCAATCAGCATTATCGACTGTCGTTAAGAATTCTGTGAGAGGCGCTGGATTTGCGTCATTGTGTAATTCACCCAATGACAAATTGAATTCAGCCTCTTGTAAATATCCTAATTTATCATCCGGATCCAGCATCTTGACATACTTGAAAAACCTGCCGGCCAAATCAGATTGACCTCTATCCCCATATCGTTTGGCGATCCGGTAATTCCATTCGACATCGGTGCTGTCCTCCCTCCAGCGCTTCAGGTAGCTGAGCAAGGTGTTCTGATTATCCGCCCATTCGGTGACCGTGGCGAGAAAATGATCCGAATCCCCGTCAAATCCGACCGTTCTATCGCGCTCAAGGCCGTCAGGCGCCAGTACGATGATTGTCGGGAATCCCCGCATTTTGAAAAACTCTCTGAGCTTGTCGTAATCGCCTACATTCTTTACAATTTTGAATGGAATAAACAAATCATTTATCTTCTTGGCGGCTTGCTTTTGCTGAAAAACCGACTGATCCAGTCGGTTACAGGGTCCTCAAGTGGGCGAATAAAAGTCAACGAGGATCGGCTTGTCGTCTGCGCGCGCTTGATCCAAAACCTGCTCGAAAGTTCCGGAATGCCATTCAACTTGGGTTGACGAACATCCCAATAAAAAGAGAGCAGGTATCCAAAAAAGAGTCTTTTTCATAAAACAATCTCCACAAATTTAAGGCTTATATAGTCATCGCGGTGAAACCGCCGTCAACGCGGATGATCGCGCCGGTCACAAACGATGATGCTCGATCCGAGGCCAGCCAAATCGTCGTCCCCACCAGTTCCTCAGCATTGCCGAATCGCTTCATCGGTGTATGATGCATGATATCCGCGATACGTTCTTCAGTCAAAATCTTTCTGTTTTGTTCTGCCGGGAAAAATCCCGGAGCGATGGCGTTCACGCGCACGTTGTGCGGCGCCCATTCGCGCGCCAGCCATTGAGTGAGATTATTGACCCCTGCTTTGCTGAGACTATAGGTGAATACTTTCGACAAAGGCGGGCCAGACGATGCAGAGGAGATGTTGATAATGCTGCCGTTTTTTCCGTGAGCGATCATCTGTTGGCCGAAAAGCTGGCAAGCGAAAAACATACTTTTCAGATTAACCGCCATGATCCGGTCAAACTCAGCTTCGTCAATCTCTGCGAATGGCGTGCCGGAATTAATGCCCGGCGCATTAATTAAAATATCCGGTATTCCCATCCACTTTTCAATG
>RPQV01000841.1 GCA_003818595.1 Calditrichota bacterium | reverse complement strand
TGATCTGCCGATCGAGTTCTGGAAAGGCGTGGCGGAAGAATGGGGACAATCGATCAATGCGGTTTATTTGCCCGTGCCCGGAATCAGCTGCGGCAGCGGCAGGCCGCACCAGCCGCAGGTTCATATGACGACATTTCTCGACAGCGCCATCCTGCCGGTATCGTTGTTGATTAATCCGATCATCCTCTATGCGCCGGTTGAAGAGTTGGGTGCGGAGATCATTAGCGCCGTTCGATCTGCGGTCGATCGCTGGCCGGTTGTTGAAATAACCATTGCCAATGTGGAATTGGCGCGCATGATTCAAGCTGAATTTCCGGCCCTGAAAACAAGCGCTTCCACTCTTTTGGATATTTTCGATCCTCAGCAGCTCAATTACCTTCCGGCCTTTGACACCCTGGTACCGTCGACGCGCATTACGCGCAATCTGAACGCTCTACAAAAATTAAAATCTGGTTTTAAAGGTAAAATCAGGATGATGGTGAATGAGGGTTGCCTGCCCTCCTGCCCGTTCAGAGTGCAGCATTTTTATGAAATGTCCCGTCCGGAAATCAGGTATCCGCAATCGTTATGCAGGAGCGTTCTCGACAGGATTTCCTGGCTGCGGTTGACCGGCTCGTGGATTCTTCCCCAACATCTACATCTCTTCGAGGGTGTCTACGATGAGCTCAAGCTCGCCGGTCGGGTGGCGCTGGCCGATCCGATACGGTACGAAAAGGTGTTGTCCCATTATATCACCCGCGAAAGCCTGTTGCCGAACGAAATCGGCGCCGGTCCGGCCGGGCTCGCTCTGCCCATGCCGATCGAGGATGATTTTTATCAATATACCCTGACCTGCGACAAGAACTGCGCCCAATGCACCGTCTGCCGCGATTATTGGACGAGCCATCGACAATGAGACCTGTCAGCGATACCCTGCCCCTCTCGCCAGGCTGCGAATACTGCCAGGCGGGGAAATGGATCTGCATTTTTTTGACCTATACCTGTCAGGCGGGCTGTTCATTTTGTCCCGCCCCCTTTCACGATGATCGAATATTTTCTGATTTTGGCGATCAACAGGAAAGTATCTTGGACATTGCCCTCAGGATGAATTATAAAGGGATCAGCTTCTCCGGCGGCGAGCCGTTTCTGGTCTTAAACCGGCTGATCGATTGGCTGCAATTTTTCAAGACGCAAGCGCCGTCTATTTATTACTGGGTCTATACCAACGGTCTGGAGGTCACCGAGGAGAGATTAAAGCGGTTAGCGGACAGCGGCCTCGATGAAATTCGATTTAATATCGCCGCTGTTGGATACGATAATCCGCGGGTGTTGAACGCCATCGCCTTGGCGGCTGATATCGTCCCTCATGTGGCCGTCGAGATTCCCTCCATTCCTGAAGATTATGAGCGGTTGGTCAAGGTTTTGCCGTTTCTCAGCAGCACCGGGGTCAAATATCTCAACCTGCATGAATACATCATCATGAATCCCGAATCGGCGCTTTCACCGCAAGCGTACAAAAAAGTCAGGATTGTTGATCTGAAGGATGAGCTGGTTTGCCATCCGCGCAGCCTTGCCAACACCGAGCGCGTCATTGAATTTTGCCGCCGGCAAAAGTTCGATTTCGCCGTCAACAACTGCAGCATGGACGCCAAAGCCCGGCAGATGCAGCAGCGGCGGCGGATGAGGAGCAGGATGATTCAGAGGGATTGAGGGGATTGTCAGGCTCGAAAGTGTGCCGCTTGGCGAAAAAATCCTGCAGACTTGGGTTTTTGAACAAGATTTTCCCTCGTTCCCATGCTCCCGCATGGGAATGCATCTTCGGACGCTCTGCGTCCATTTCAGCGGCAATCAGGCATCGCCCGCAATCCACCGGCGCGGAGCGCCGAAGAACGGATTCCCATGCGGAGCATGGGTACCAGGATTGATGTCTGCGACGAGGGAATTTGTGCTTGTTTTCTTTTATGCTGAACACGATTGAGA
>RPQV01000840.1 GCA_003818595.1 Calditrichota bacterium | reverse complement strand
GATGCCTGAATTCGAGAAAAAGCTGATCGTCGCGGGTAATGGTGAATACGGTTCGAATGATGATTATATCGTTGCCGCCGCAGCGCCCGACCTCAAACTGGTTGTGCTCTATATGCCGGTGGCCCGGTATTTGGGTTTGGATTTGACGATTTTCCCGGCGCCGCTTCAGGCGCAGTGGTTTGATCCGACAACGGGTATTTACCTCGAACCCTTTCAATTGGAGAATCGCCGTTACGTCGATTGGGGACATCGCGTCGCTCCGCCCGCCCGCGACTGCGACAGCGATTGGGTGCTCGTTTTGAGATGCGATTATTGAAATTGCTCGGATAGATTATTAGAATTCTTGCTTGTTCAGGCAAAATTTGTATAGAATGAGGTTGAGAAAGCCATCGTGAAGCAGCAATTGATTTTATGTGTCCTCCTGCAGTTGACTCTATTGCCGAGGTGCAGTGCCGGCGGATCGCCATCCTGCTTTGCCGGTCGTCCATTCTACCATTTCGCTCCGCCGCAAAACTGGACCAATGATCCCAATGGTCTGATCTTGTTTCAGCATCAATATCATTTGTTCTATCAACATAATCCGTTCGCCAATGAATGGGGACACATGAGTTGGGGACACGCTGTGAGTCGCGATCTCCTGCACTGGCAGCATCTGCCCCTCGCCATTGCGGAAGATTCAGTGATGATTTTTTCCGGCAGTGCGGTGTACGATTCTCTGAATACGTCTGGACTGGGCGGCGACGAAGGAGCACTGGTCGCCATCTACACCGGACATAAAAGTGGAAGACAGGCTCAGTATCTCGCTTTCAGCATTGACGGCGGCATGACTTGGGAAAAATATCGCGGCAACCCGGTACTCGATCGCGAATTGACCGATTTTCGCGATCCCAAAGTCTTTTGGTACGAACCGCAACATCAATGGATCATGGTTGTTGCCCTGCCGACGCAGCATCAGGTTGCGTTCTATCATTCGCCCAATCTGATCAACTGGGATTTCCTCAGCACGTTCGGACCTGAGGGGAACACCGGCGGGTTATGGGAATGTCCCGATCTATTTGAAATGCCGATCGCCGGGAGAGATGACCATCGATGGGTATTGATTGTATCGTCCGCCGGTCCTCATCAAGGACAAAACGGCAACCAGTATTTTGTCGGGCAATTTGACGGAACCACCTTTGTTAATGATCACTCGGCTGAATTAGCGTTGTATCTTGATTATGGTCGCGATTTTTACGCCGCTCAAACCTTCAATAACATCTCCATTGACCGCCGAATACTCGTTGCCTGGATGAGCAATTGGAATTATGCCGGCGCTACTCCGGAGCAGGGTTTTCGCGGCCGGATGACGATGCCGCGGTTGCTGCGATTGTACCCTGATGATCGTGGATTGAGACTGAGACACGAGCCGATGATGGATTTGTCCTCATTCCCACCCCTCATCGCGCTCGATGGTGCGTCAGCTGAGGAAATCAACGCTCAGCTCTCCTTATTGCCTGCGGAGACGGCTTATTCCCTGGAAGTGGATGCCGCCGCTTCGCTGAACTTGTCGGACGGCGCTCATTCCCCGTTTTTTTCCTACCGTAACAACGAGCAGAACCTGATTTTTAATCGTTCCAATGACGCATCCTGTTTTTCTCATCGCGATTACGCCGCTGCCGACACCCTTCATCTGGAAGATGTTTTCACCGGCAAATTCACCTTGTTTTTTGACAGCAACAGCGTGGAGATTTTCTGTGACGACGGAGTGTGTGTTCTTTCTTATCTGCTCTTTCCGGGTATTTCACTGAACAACTTGAAAATGAGTGGAAAATCGTTGCGGAATGTGACCATCCGTTCTCTCCATCGACCTTGATCGACTGTCTCCCGCTAATGGGTTTTCCTTGGTTATATGATGCGGAATTAATATATTCATTTGGACGCTATCATTTCTTTGCCGATGAAATTTTTCACAGCAATCCAAAAGGATTG
>RPQV01000839.1 GCA_003818595.1 Calditrichota bacterium | reverse complement strand
CGGGTGTTTTCAGCTTTACACCGATTCTTTGAGCACCATCGTACCATCCGCTGATCACTATAAGATCATTATTAGAGCCGGGATAGGGAGTATAGCGCCCGACATTAAAGCTGACGAACGAACCGCCGGAATTGACCGCAACCTGGGAATGAACCGCGTTATCGCCGTCATTGCCGGCGACGGTCACCACCGCTTTGCCGCTGATACCCGGACCCACCAAAGCATCGATGAATCTTTCAGTCGCCGATGTGCCGTCATGCGCCCCATTATGACCGCCAAAACTCAAATTGGCCACATAAGGTTTTCCCGCGAGCTGAGCAACACTGTCGATAAAACTCAAAGCAATCATTTGATCGGCGATGAGAAATTCCTTGCCCTCTTGATCCCGAGTGGCTTTGACAACAACCAAATCAGCAGCGGGCGCCACGCCGGCATAAGTGCCGAATACAGCCGTTTCACTGCCGTCTCCGGCTGCGATGCCGGCAACGTGACTGCCATGACCGCTGATATCATCCGAGTCCACCACTCCGTCGCCGAAAAGGGCGTCATTGATCTTCGATGCAGTATACAACATTCCGCCGTATACAGGACCAGCCTGGCTCAGATCTAATAGATATTGAATGCGTGTTTCTCCCGATGCGGTTCTAAAATCAGGATGTTTCCAGTCAATTCCGGAATCGATGATGCCGACGATCACACCTCTTCCGCTGAGACCGCTCTGCATTCGCGCAGAAACCGCATGAATCGCGACCGTGCTTTTATCCAGCTGCATTTTATCGGGAAAAGGAGCTTCGATGTAAAGCACTGCCGGCAATTCCGACAAACGGTCCAATGACGACGCCGGAATGTCGGCCACGACAATATTCCCCCGCCTGCAGATAATTTTTGCTCCCGCAGCTCGGATCTCATTCACATCACCCTGCACCGTTATCACCACCCTCAACATGACCCCGACATCCGATTTTTTCAGAAAATCAGACCGGCTTTCGACCACGGCATGATCAAGAGCAAATTGAGTTAATCGTGGATCAAGCTTTTGCTGACCGGCGAAGAGCGCCAACGGCAAAAGGAAGATGATCAAAAAACCCGTTCGCATTTTCAATAGTCCATAATCCTATGCTGTTTTCTATCGAATGAGCATCATCTTCTGAGAAGCCTGGAATACCCGGCCATCCTCGCTCATCACCCTCATTCGACACCAATAAATACCACTGGCGTGATCAAGTCCCTGCCATTGGGCATGATGTTCACCTGGCGGGAGATTTTCATCAACGAGTATTTCCACCAGTTGACCCTTTAGATTAAATATACTCAAATCAACTTGTGCAGGTTTCATTAAAATAAAAGAAATTTTTGTCGTCGCGTTAAAGGGATTGGGGAAATTTGATTCGAGTCTCCATTCCTGTGGCAAGTCTGTTACTGTTTTTACATTAACCGGCATTTTTCTCAATTTAGCATAAAATTGAATATCGTCGATAAAAACGCCGATCTCCTCGTTCTTGCTGTCGGAAACAAATCGAAAACGGACATAGAGCCTTTGCCCAATTGCTGCTTGCTCGGGGGAGATGGTGACAGAATAAAATTCATATTCCAAACGGTCATTCGAAATTGTCGAGACAGGAATCCATGTCAAAGAATCCGTGCTGGTCTCAAAATAACAAAAATCTTTTCCGCTTTCGACATACGCGGTGGCCCACCATGTAAAGGTGAGGGAATCCAGTTTCTGCAGATCGAAACTTTGACGCAAGGTCATGGTTGCATTCATATTCGCGGAATAGGGGAGGACGCCGTTATTGGAATGCGCCGCTGTTTTGCTCTGATAACCGCCAAAAAGATTGGTAATTCCCCATCCCCCGCGAAAATGCCAATTCCCGCCGTCGTTTTCAAAATCATCAACCAACGAAATACATGCGGCTGTAACAAGCGAATGGTTGTTTTCCGATATGGAATCATTCTCGATAAGATCAGCATCAAAAT
>RPQV01000838.1 GCA_003818595.1 Calditrichota bacterium | reverse complement strand
CAGCTGGAGATCAAATCCCCGGGCGAAAAACCAAACGTGTACCGATAATGGTGAAAAGGCCACTCGGGATTATTCATCGGGTCTTTGACGCGAAAATAACCGGTGTTGGGAGTGCGGGCGCGGAATCGGCGTTCGCCATTGACATAGAGCTGCTGAAAGCGCCATCCGCTATCGCGCACCTGCGGCAAATCGACCACCCACAAACTGTCGACCTGCTGCCAGCCGACGATCCGTTTGCCGCCGGACAAAATGACTGATTCGTCCTCGTAGGCGCAATAGGTGATGGGCGCCTGTGGAGTTCCGGAATCCTCGGGAGTGAACACAATGGGTTCGTTCAATTCATACAGACCGCCGCGCAGATAAACGGTCACCGGCACGATCAGGCTGTCCTGTGCCTTCAGATCGCGGACGGCCTGCATCGCCCGGTCGATGGAGGCAAAAGGGCCGTCGTCGGTTGTTGTCGGCTCGGCAAACCGGCCGGACCACTGGTCATTGCCGGCGGGTGAAATATAAAATGCTTTTTGATCCGCACGAAGGTTCGATATCAGCAACAGAAATCCGATGATCCCAACGAGATTTTTCACCATGATGATGCTCCTGCAACACAACAGCCGTCATTAATCGAAAGACAATTCGCACCCTGCCCGCAATATCTTGGGGCAAGAAAAATAATCAGAGTAACATTATTTATTAAACGAATGAATACGGAATTATATTCACACAATTATCTGATCAAAAATATACCTGAGGTTCACCATGTTTGCGAAATCAATTTCCAAATCATCAGCCGCCGATCTTGGAATGAATGGCATGAGTGCTCTCCCAATACTGCAGATATCGAGACTCTTTATCAATGCCGGCAAAGCGGGCCGTCATCACGCAGCGCGTCACGTCGCGAATCGGCCGTTGTCGACCGGTGAATAGATAATGAAGGCGTCCCGCACTCTCTTTTCGCCATGCGCTCCAGCTCTTTTTCGCGGGCAGACATTCATGACTCAAAACCTCGAAACCCAGCACGCTCAAAGTGTCGGCCAAAGCCTTGACATTGAAAAAGGTGCAGCTGCTCGGCTCATAAGGACTCTCCTTCCCCGTCGGGCAGAACAGCAGGGAATTGTTTTTCTCCCGATTCCAAACAGCGGTTTCGATCAGCAGGATGCCGTCCTTGTTCAGCAGTTCACGGATGATGCGCAAAGCCCAGAACGGATAACGAAGGTGATAGAGCACACCGGGAAATAAGATGACATCAAAAAGGCCAAAGGCGGCGGGCTGCAGATCATAGAGATTCATCTGCTCCATTTTAACGCGGGACTGAAAGAACGGGATGAGAAATTCGACCGCGGGTTTGGAGAGATCGTTGTCGATGCCGATCACCTCGGCGGCGCCCTGTTTTTCCGCCTCAAAGGAAAACAAACCATCGCGGCAGCCGATGTCGAGCACCCGCTTACCCTGGAGATCGAGGCTGCGCAAATATTTTAGGTAAAGCTGCTGCGCTGGTACATAGAGGGTGTTGCCCGGGGTACTGATCGTTTCGGTCAACGGGATAATATGATAAAACTTGAATTGCGCCATCCGTTCGCGAATTTCCTGATCGGTCATACCTGCTTCCTTTACAATTCATCAAATCAATAACCGACAGTAAGTTAAGCTATTTTTCCCGAATCAGTTCGAGCAAGGCCTTGGCCGCTTCTTCCGGTCCGGAACGTTCCCAACCCGGTATCCCCAGCCGCGTGCGCAGTTGGCCGACGAATAATCCGGCGCGGAAAAAGGCATCGAAAAACCGTTCGGCGATTTGATCATGCTGCGCACGATACTGGACCGCGCCGAAGACATTGACAAAATAAGTGTGCACCAGACCGGTGGTTGTGGTGGTCCCCTTGCTCATCGCCGTGCCCTCGCGAAAGATGCGCAGCGCATTCTGGGCGTCGGTAAAGCGTTCGACAAGAGGATGTTCATCATCCACATTCTCATAATTATTGGCAT
>RPQV01000837.1 GCA_003818595.1 Calditrichota bacterium | reverse complement strand
TTCATCAACGATTACTGCAAGATAATCACTGATGCTGAAGCGACGCCGTTCGATGATCATCTCGGGCAGATCACCGTGCCCATCCTCAATATTTCCCCCGGCGGCAGTTTTTGTGAACAAACCGTCTACACCACAACATTGCTGGGAAGCGGCGACATCACCCATTTGATGCCGCAGCTGCTTCCGCCGGAAGAGAGACTTTATGACTTTGGTCATATCGACATTTTCCTCTCTCAACAGGCTCGGCATCTGGTCTGGGAACCGCTGCTGCAGTGGATCAACAGCCATACGTCGACATTGGCGCTGAATTGACAATCAAACTTGTCGTTCACCCATTTCAGGTGTACGACAAGTTTTCCCATTTAAGCTGCGATCCCCAAATGTGCATTGGTTCTCGTTTCAAATTCAAGGGAGGCAAACATGAAATTCTTCGTCCTGATCATGATCAGTGTAATGATCATCGTCCCGACAGCATTCACGCAGGATAGTAAAATTCTTTCTACTTCATTTTATTCAGCCAGCCTTGAAAGAAACATCCCCGTCAAAATCTATCAACCTGCCGATTATTCAGATACAGGCAATCCCTATCGGTTATATGTCTACCTGCATGGAGCTGCTGGTTCAGTGAATTGGGATTACGCGGGTTTCATGAAACCTATACTGGACCGGTTGATTCAAAATGGAGAGATTGACCCCCTTTTGGTTGCCTTTCCGGTGATCACTTTCAAGACTGTCCATGGCAAGGCGATCGCATATGATCTTCATTTTTACGCTGATTCCGAGCGAAATGGGAAATATGCGAGCGTGATTACCCAAGACCTGTTGGAATGGCTGACCACTTACTACAACTTGACCACACGCCGAGAAGAAAGAGGTATCGGCGGCTTTTCCATGGGTGCGGCTGCGTGTGTGCCGATTGCCATTCGTAATAATGACAAATTCATTGCCTGCATTGCCCATGATGGACAAGCCTCAGTGAAAAGCAATTTTTTTGATCTACCCGCTCTTTTCACAGAAACCCCCGGACCGCCATATAATTACAATATCAACAACGGCTTTTATTCAATGGTATGGTTTGGATTCGCCGCTGCCTACTCTCCCAACTTGGCTAAACCTAATATGCCGGAATGGCTGGTTGATTTTCCAATAGATACACAGGGAAATGTTATCGATTCGGTATTTAATCGCTGGATGATAAATTTTGATCCGGCGACGATGCTGCAGAATCCAGACATTTATAAAAACGACATCGCCATCTATATTGATGCAACATCCGGCGAAAGAAGATATAACGATATATTGGACACTGAACTCTCAGCTTTGGGCATACCTCATACTTATTGGGTTATCGAAGGTGCACATGGAATTTACGAAGAGACCGAGGAGGCCGGACTGCGTTTTTTAGATGCGGCGATGGATGCCGCGGTATCGAAAGTTGTTTATGATCAGGATATTCAGATTCTGTCCGCTCCGGCCTGCATAACCGCACTCAATATGTTCAGCAATAGAGATTTCAAACCGCAGGCAAGAGTAAAAAATACAGGGAAAGAAGATCAATATGGTGTTTCCATTTCGTGCAGAATAGATAAAGACGGAAAAATCGAATACAGCGATACCTTCGTGCTCGATACGCTGAAAGCAAATCAATTTGTCGATATTCATTTCAGAGAGTGGAGCAGGCAGAAATCTCCTGAAACATTGAACATGATGATTGTTTCAGAACTTGATCAGGATGAAAATAAAAATAACGATACTTTGAGTACAACCATCGAAATCTCAAACCGGGTCGATGATTTTGAAAGCGGTTTTTACAAATGGACAAGCGAAACCGGATGGGGCATATCCAATCAAATGCCCCACCTGGGAGAATTCTGTCTTGAGGATAAACCCTTCTTCAGTTATGATAATAATGCAGATACTTGGGCGATCTATAACGACAGTTTTGATTTTTCTCAACTCAAACAAGCTCACCTCACTTTCTGGACA
>RPQV01000836.1 GCA_003818595.1 Calditrichota bacterium | reverse complement strand
TATTCTGCTTTTGCCTATATTTCAGAATCGCGGAGAATGGGACTGGAAATCAAAATGCCTGACATTAATCACAGCGAATGGCAGTATATTGGAAAAAATAAATCGATCCGCGTTGGATTAATGCAGCTGAAAAGCATAAATCGAGGTGCCATGATCGATGTCCTGAAGTACCGGAGGGAAAAAGGTCCGTTTTCAAGTTTTCATCATTTTTTGCAACGGACCAAGATGGATGCTGCCGACATTGCCATACTCATCAAAGCAGGCTGCTTTGATGAGTTGGAACCCGGTCAAACGCGCCCGCAGCTGCTGTGGCAGCTCAAGTCTTATTTTGCCGTGACCCAAACCGATCGCAAAAAGGGGACTCTCTCTCTCTTTGAAGTTGAGGCATCACCCAATCTGCCACAGCCGCCGGCGTTTGATGAAGAAACCACTCTCCAGCAAGAGGTCGAAGCATTGGGTTTCCTCATCTCACGTCATCCGTTGACCTTATATCGCGCACAACTCAACGAACTTTCATATATTAAAGGCAGTGAGTTGAAAAAGTATATCGGCCAACGCATCACCTGCATCGGTTGGTTTGTCACCGGTAAAGTCACCAGTACAAAGCAGGAGCAGATGATGGAATTCATCAGTTTTGAAGATACAACCGCGATTTATGAAACCACTTTTTTTCCAAAAACATATGATCGGTTCATCCATATGGTGTCCAGTGATCGACCGCTGATTTTGCGAGGAAAGGTCGAAGCTGAGTTTGGGGCGGTTACTTTATCAGTCGATCAAGTAGAATTTGTTTAGTAGACGACTATCATCATTGATTCATCGGATGAGAAAGGCGTGAACAATGCGCAAAACAATTGAATGTCTGACAATGATATTGATCCTTTCTGCCGTGGTCTCAGCCCAGACCGACTATATCGGTATCGGTCCCAATTTAGGATTGTATAAAGCCGAAAGCAGTGACGGCTGGAATGACCGCATCGGAGTCAATGCCCGGCTTCGACATTATTGGGCGGCTGTAGATTTTGATATGTATTATCACAATGAGAAATACCTTCAGGATATTGTCTGGGCGAGATGCTGGCCGCTCACCCTTAGTGCACTCGTTTACCCCATGGAGCACCTCTATGCGGGGGCCGGCATTGATCTTTATCAGCTTTATCTTGATTACGATCAGAGCGCTGATTCATCAATGGTCAATCTTGAGAATGAAAACAAAAATCAATGGGGAAGGCATATCTGCTTGGGAATAGAATTTCCCTTTACCAAAACAGGAGTATTTGCCCTGGAAGCTCGTTATATATGGATTGACTATCATTTTACACCTTTCAAGGGCAGCGAAGCGTTGAATACCAATACTTTTTCGATCAAAGCAGCTGTTTATTTCAAGTTGGGTGTATCAACAACGGCCCACAGTGAGTTTAACCGGCTGCTGAATCGTTTTCGCTATTGATCAGCTGGTGATATCAACCGGCCGATAAAGTCCGTTGAGGATATCCTTTTCAGCCTCTTGCAAATCTTCCGGCCTGCCGATATCCCGCCAATAGACCCCTTCAATTGGATACCCGATGATTTTATGATTGCGATGTGCCGCTTCGATATACAAATCAATACTGTAAAATTTCTGTTCCTTCTCGGACAGAAACAGACGTGGTTGAACAACTTGAATTCCGCAAAAACCGTAATGGCGAGAGGAAGGATATTGAGCGTCGTCGGGTCTTCCTAATAATCGGAAATCCGTATCAAAAACGAGTGGTCGATTCGTGGGGTTCGAGTGAAGAACCAGCGTGGCATCAGCCTGATGAAAGAGATGATGATCCATGATCTGCCGTAAGTCAAACGCTGATATAATGTCGACGTTATGAATAAGGATCGGAGTAGCAGTGGGGAAGAAGGAAAGCATTTTTTTAATCCCGCCTCCGGTATCCAGGATCATCGGTTCGTACGAATAATAGAGTTCAAGTTGCCGACGACAAGCGAATTGTTCGATAAAGGTTTTAATTTT
>RPQV01000835.1 GCA_003818595.1 Calditrichota bacterium | reverse complement strand
CGTCACCCGCTCACTCCCGATGACTCTGCCGGAGAATTACGGCTTGGCGTTTTATCTGCAGGGAATGGCGCCGATCAACAATCTGGAGTTCAAACTTGTGGATGCCGGCGGCGACAATGTCTGGTGGTACAATCAGCGCAATTTCGAATTTCCCGTCGAGTGGTCAAAGATCGGCATCAAGAAGCGCCACATCTCTTTCGCCTGGGGGCCGACGAATGACCGCGAACTCAAATCCTTCAACCGCATCGAGATCATCATCGCGTCGGCAACCGGCGGCAAGGGGTTCATTGTTCTCGATGATCTCACCTTTCAAAAGCTCGAGCCCGTGGGCGCGGCATTGCCGCAACCCATCGCAACCGCCACGACCTCCGCTGACGAAAATCATCGCGTCGAGATGGCGATTGACGGCGATATCGCCAACCAATGGCGAAGCGCGCCCGCATCGGAAGCGCAGGAGGTTGTTCTTGATCTGGGATCTGTACAGGAGTTCGGCGGCTTGGTTATCGACTGGGATCAAAAAGACTATGCCCGGTCTTTTCAGGTGCTGACCTGTTCCAATCATGATGCGTGGGATTCGGTTTATCAGGTAACGGCCAGCAAAGGCGGACGGAGTTATATCCCGCTCAAAGAGGCGGAGGCGCGTTATATCAAGTTACGACTGACAGCGAGCGCCCGTGGTCAAGGGTACGGCATCGGCAATATCGCCGTCAAGGAGATTGCCTTTTCCGCTGCGCCGGAAGCTGTTTACTATGAAATGGCGAAGGACCTGCCCCGCGGCATGCTGCCGAAGTATTTCTATCAGGAACAATCCTATTGGACCATCTCCGGCGTCAACAATGACCAGCGGGAAGCGTTGATCAATGAAGAGGGAATGGTGGAAGTGGATAAAAGCAGCTTTTCAATCGAACCATTCGTCACCTGCCAATACCCCGCGATCGTTCACGGCGAATCAGACAACCAGCCCAAACTCCCGGCCATGGAACGACAGTTCTATACCTGGCACGATGTCGCTCGACAGCAATCCCTGGAACAGGATGAACTGCCCATCCCCTCCGTGACCTGGAACCATCCTGAATGGCAAATGAATGTCAGAGTATTTTCTGCCGGTGAACCGGAACAGTCGTCGCTCTATCTCACCTATCATTTGAAAAATATCAGCGACCATGATCTCGAGGGTTGCCTCCACCTGGCCATCAGGCCGTTTCAGGTCAATCCTCCGTGGCAGTTTCTCAATTGGCCTGGAGGCGTCAGCAAAATCAAGGCGATCCGACGGCAGGGACAAGAAATCGTTGTCAATGACGCCAAACGCGTCATAATGGTCACTCCCTGCGACGGTTTTGGCGCAGCGACCTTTGATCAGGGTGATATCACCACTTCTCTAGCGGAAGGCTCATTACCGGCGCAGGAGAGCGTCCGCGATCATTTGGGATATGCTTCGGCCGCTTTGGCCTACAAGTACGAGCTTCGCCCGGGGCAGAGCAAACGGATCGATGTGATTGTGCCCTTTTATGATCAGTTCCATGGCGAACTTCCGATTTCAGCCAAGGCGATCGAGCGCATCCATCGTCAGGTTAGGAATTTCTGGATTGATAAAATTCAGACTGTCGAATTCAAACTGCCGAAGCTGCATTCATTATCACCGGGCGATCTCTCCTCGACTCATGCGGCGATGTCGATTTCTCCGGAAAAGCTCATCCGCACGGTTCATTCGAATTTGGCCTATATTTTGATCAACCGCGACGGCGCCGGCATTCAGCCGGGCTCTCGTTCCTATGAGCGATCGTGGATTCGCGACGGTTCGCTCACCTCTGCGGCGCTCCTGCGCCTGGGCGTCATTGATGAGGTCAGGGATTTTCTCGACTGGTACAGCAGTTTTCAGTTTGCCAACGGCAAAGTGCCCTGCGTCGTCGATCTGCGCGGACCCGATCCGGTCCCTGAAAACGACAGTCACGGCCAATTGATTTTCGCATTGCGGCAATACTATCTGTTCAGTCATGATCGCGACTTTCTCG
>RPQV01000834.1 GCA_003818595.1 Calditrichota bacterium | reverse complement strand
TTTCCGGATAAAAAGCTGACGGCGACGCTGAAACGCGACCCTGCGATCAGCGCCTATCTTCCTTATATCCAGGCCTTGAAGAGACGCGCCGATCGCGTATTATCGGCAGGAGAAGAACAGCTGCTCTCTCTGGCAGGGGACAATCTATGGGCGCAAATCGATCTCAACGAACTGCCGTCCGCCATGGAAAAGACCTATTTAGCCCTCACCTCGGAGTTGATCCTGCCAACGGTGGTCACTCCCGAAGGGAAAGACGTTCAGCTCTCTTTCACCAATTACGGCGTACTCAGGCGTTCGCCCGACCGAAATATGCGCAAACAGACCGTGACCGCCATGCTGAGCACCATGAAACATTATGAGAACACCTTTGCCGCCGCACTGGGAGAGCAGGCCAAATTCAGCTGGTTCCTCAGCCGCGCCCGCGGTTATACGAGCGTTTTGGAAGCTTATTTGGACAAAGACGACATTGATCCCGCAATCTATACCAATCTGATTCGCACCGTGCGCGCCCACGTGGAGCCGCTGCACAAATACGTCGCGCTGCGGAAAACGGTTCTTGAACTCGATGACCTGCATTTATATGACATGTCCGTCCCCATGGTGGCAAGCCAGTCGGCCGAGATGGACTATAATCAGGGTTCAGCGCTGATTCTACGCGCCTTGGCGCCGCTGGGAGAGGAGTACATCAATCTGCTGAAATTCGGCATGGATCCGGCCAACGGCTGGATCGATGTTTATCCGGCAAAGGACAAGGAGAGAGGCGCCTATTCCTCCGCCGCTTACGGCGTTCATCCCTATGTATTGATGAATTTTCAGAATGACTTGGACGATGTGTCAACCCTTGCGCATGAATATGGCCATGCGCTTCACACCCATTACGCCTCTTCCAGCCAGTCCTATCAGCTTTTTCGTTACGTTCCGCTCTTAGCCGAGATCGCATCCACCTGCAATGAAGCGCTGCTCGCGCGTTATGTGATCGACCATGCGTCTTCGAAAGATGAAAAAATCAGGCAGTTGACAGAACTATTGGAAACCATCCGCACCACCATCTATCGGCAGACGATGTTTGCTGAGTTTGAGCTCAAGCTGCATCAGTTGGCTGAAAGCGGGGAAGCGATCAATGCCGAGGTGCTGAACAGTATTTATATCGATCTTGTGCGCTCTTATTTCGGCCCGAACTATACCATCGATGAGCATGACGGCATCGAGTGGGCGCTCGTTCCCCATTTCTATTACAAGTATTACGTCTACACTTATGCGACCGGACTCGCCGCCGGAATCGCGTTTGCCGACAGGATTCTGCATGAGGGACCCGAGGCCCGCGATGCCTATCTCAACATGCTCAAGGCCGGCTGTTCCCAACCGCCGCTCGAACTCGTCCGCCAGGCCGGCGTCGATTTGACCAACCCGCAAGCCATCGAATCGGCTTTGAAATGGTTCGACGAGGTGGTGGATGAACTGAGTGAGATGATGGTTGATTGAGTCGGGGTGGGGTTGTATCAAAAGAGCCTGCATCCGGCTCCTTTTTCATTTGTTGATATCGCTTATTATGTGTATAATATATGTGCATATTCAAACATTCATCCAAAAGGAATTTCCATGGAAACCGCAATCAAATCTAAAAGAATTGACATCACTCTATCAACGCAGACCCTTGAGCAAATTGACCGCATTTGGCCGGAATTCGGTTATACCTCAAGGAGTTCATTTATTGATGAGGCAGCCAGGCGATTTGCGCTACGCCTGAAAAAAGCCGATATGAAAAGACGACTGAAAGCGGGCTATCTGGACCGAGCTGAGCGGGACGCCACTTTTAACAACGAGCTCGACGTGCTTGCTCCGGAATCGGTTTAAATCATCAATTCTATTGGGTAATCGAATCTATGCTCTCACCCAGACGCGGAGAAGTCTATTCAGGGCGGTCGACCAAAAGCGTCTGGTTAAGCGTTTAGGTCGACTCGACGGTCCGACGATGAAAAAGATTGACAAGGCAATCATGATCAGCCTTGGGTTGAT
>RPQV01000833.1 GCA_003818595.1 Calditrichota bacterium | reverse complement strand
TCGCATCAGCCCCGGGTTGATAATTGGGGACCAACTCCAGTATTTTATTGATTGCTTCGACAGCCTCGGTTTCAAAATGCTGCGCCACATGAGCCTCGCCCAGCAGCTTGTACACTTCAATCTTCTGCTCGCTGGTCAATTCCATGGTTTTCAGCATCTGGTTGAGCATGGTAATCGTTTTGGGAATTTCACCCCCGTAAAAGACCTCATTCTTGATATAATTAAATGCAGTGTCAAAGTTCGACTGTTCCTGCGCCCAACAACTCCCTGCTTCTGTTAAACAGGAAGTGATGAAAAATGTAAACAGCAGAAATGATGCGAAGCCTTTGAACACTGGCATTTTGGTTATGTTTTCCATATTATCCTCCTTTATTGAGCTCTGAATTCAACCTTGTGTTGAGAAAAATCAAAAAACAATATCTTTTTATCCATATCCCCCTTTATGAGTATTCTTTGACGTAGAAGAATGGACGGATTTTCGGGGTTGCGGACCTCGATCAGGTGATTTCCACATCGCAGCAGAATTTCTTTCGGTGTGCTGAAGGGAATTTTATTCTCATTAACTTGCTGAACGTTGTCAATAAAGATATGATAGGGGGCAGGCCGGCTGGCGATGGTGATCATGACATTTGACAGGAAATCCACACTCATTTTCGTCATTTCTTTTTCCCTGACGATAAACTCTTCAGTCCAGGTGCTCGTGTATTCATTGGCGATAAAAACCAAGTCCAATGTATGATTACCGACCGGAAGCTCCAGAATCGTTTTTGAAGCTTGGAGTAGAATGTTTTGATTATCAATTTGTGCTGTAACATTCTTTGGCGGGCGAGTATCGAGCTCTAATATTCCCTTTATCTGCTTCAAATTTATATGCAATGATGTGGATCCCATAATATTGACAGAACTTTGCTCGGAGACACAACCATCTCGCTCAGCGCGGACAGTGTGCGCTCCCGCTTCCACTTCCAAGCAATGAATGGGTGAATTATTCAGATATTCGCCATCCAGGTAAATTCTCGCATTCGATGGTTCAGTAGTGATAGACAATAGGTTCATCGGTGTCAAACTAACCCGGTTGTACAAAGTTTTACCTGCTTCAATATCAACAGTTAATTCCTGTTGTCGATAGCCCTCTTTTGTCACCCTGATGACATTAAGGCCGGCTTCAAGGGCCAGCAAGGCCGGGGCTTCGGATGTTTTGGATTCGAGAAAGATCGGCTGATGCTTGACGATTGAAAATATGTTTACCTCTGCCGGATTTGTCGTCAAGGCGAGAATTCCCTTATATGTCTCCCCCTGATCAACGATCCTCGCTTGAAGCTTTAGATGAATGGAAGAATCCCTATCCGTAATGGTGAAGGATTGTTCTGATGCAGGATATCCCTCCAGTTCTGCCCGAACAGTATGATTTCCTGGAATAATCTCTCGGCCATGGATGGGAGACTTGCCGATGACTTTCCGATCGAGGTAAATTTGAGCATTTGACGGATCTGTAGTGACTGCTAATAACGATGTGATCTTTTTCTGCTCAAGGGAGACTTTGCATGAAATTGTTTTACCCGAATTCACCTGAATGGTCGAATCAAAATCCTGATAACCCTCTTTTTTTATCCGAAGTTGATGCGAGCCTGCTGCAAGTGATAGTCGCAGAGGATCGGCAGATGATTTGGATTGCAGAAGTGACTCCTTCCCACGGGTTACAGAGTAAATATCGACATCGTATGGGATGGTTGTTAACGACAGTGTTCCCTTTTCAGTTTGTTGCTCGGTATGATTTTTCGGTTTATCCGTCACCAGTAAATTGTATAATCCGACACCCAGAATGCCGATGAAAAGAAATAAAACTGCAGCTATTATTTTCTTCCTAATGGAATGTGGAACTGGTCGCTCTCCATGCTGTCGGGTTTTGACCTTGGGTTCAATGATGGTCTCATCCTCCAGGCTTTTCTCAAACCGGGAAATTTCCTCCAAGACCTGATCGGCGCTCTGATACCGCTTTCCGGGTTCCTTGTCAATCATTTTGGCGATGATGCGAT
>RPQV01000832.1 GCA_003818595.1 Calditrichota bacterium | reverse complement strand
GGGGAGGGATTCAGGCAAAGATCGCAAAGAGTGACCTCGCACGAAGAAACGGAGGCACGGAGAAGGTTCTGACCCGATCCCTTTTTAAAGATGTTCTCAGCATTTCTATAGAATCTTTGGCAAAGGGATCGGGTCAGTGTACTTCGTGCCTCGATGCGAGGGAAAAAATTTCCTGCACTAATCAGAAATGTTGATCCGTGCGCCTTTAGTTCGTGATGGCATCCTCACATTCAAATCCCTCGCCGCCCATCAGTTTAGAGGTGGTGAGACAATATTCATATTGAATGGAGGCATCAATTCTCAGATCAAAATCCATGACCAGCCGTGAATTGGTCGGAGTGGAAGCTCCGACAAGCATGAGCTGAATTGATTCTCCCGTGTAATCATTATATTCGGCAAGCCATTTGGCCAATTGAGTTTTCAGCATCCCGATTCCCTCGCCGACCAGGGTGTTGATGGGCACCCAGCCCACCCAAACTCCGGAGACCGGGGAAAGTGTGATCTCTTTTTTATCAAACATTTTGTGTTCATATTCGTGTTCACTATCCAAAATTTCGATAAAAAAGCCGCTCACAGTTGCTTTGGATGCTTTATTGTTGGGATTGACTTTAACATTGCACGACAAAGACTGAATTTCCACGCGTGTTATGCGTGCGTTGCTGGGCAGCTTCAGCTTTCCGAGGAATTCCGCCTTGCTCAAGTTGGCAAATTGAACGATAGTACCATTCGCGGCGTCCAAGGTGTAGTGAAAAGCCTGATTAATGTTCTTGGTTTCTGTCTTGAGAACTTGTTGGCAGTTGATGGACAATAACAGCCATAGCATCATTGGGCAAAGCATCAATAATTTTTTCATAACATCTCCTTTACGGCATCATCATTTCATTCAGAAACAAAATCCCAATCCCAGAGCCAACACATTCGACGATCCAAAATTGAAATCCGTGTGCAGAAAGAGCGGGCCTGCCTGCAGCATATAGCCGGCGCTGAAACGAATGGATGTTTTTGAGTCGAGATCGAATGAAATGGTTTCGGGATCGCCTTTTGATTCCGTCACATATTCAATTTGCGTTTCCGCATTCCCTCCGCCTATGCCTCCGTAAAGCGTGAGTATGCCGAATTTTTTGCTGACTTGAACTCCATAGTAGAGTGTGCTGGCCTTGACGATATCACCCACATGAAAATTTTGCATGAAAAAAGCGGCAGCGATATCAACGGGAAGTGTTTTCACATATTGACTGATGCTGTGGCGTAGGCCGTAACCGGTGAGCGATAATTCTTTAAAATTATCATCCAAATCCATCTGGATAAAACGCACAACAAGCTCGGTGCCTCTTAGTGAGCCGATCGTTACCTGTGGAACAGCGATCGGCAATCGATCGATGTCCAATCCGCCGGGGAAAAGATAGCCTGTACCGGCTACGCCCACAACCGAGGCGCCTTCTGTGCTGCCGAAAATCGTCGGGGCGTCTGCTGTTTGTTCCGGAGAAAAATCTCCTTGGGTTTTTGCGGTAAATGTCTTTTGATCGTCGCTCACCAGTGCGGTCATGGTATGCAGGCCGAAACGAATATGCAGTCCTGAACGGTGGATTTGTGCTGTCTGATTCAAACCGCTTGATAAAGCGGCGCCAAAACAATCGCCCAAGGGCTGCATATAACCTTTGCCATTCTCACCATTATATGCCGATGCTATTTGGCTCAAGTCCTGTGCAGCAGCAGTCGCAATACCGATGAGAATAGTTGCGAGAATAACGAGATTTTTGATCATATCGACTCCTTTTCATTCGAATAGTGGGCAAGTCGGTGAAAAACTTTCTCTGTTTCTTCAATTGCCGACATCAACTTTGACCGTCCGATCGTTCAGATGCCAGGAATCCGCGGATGCCTATCAACAGAATCTGTCTGCAATGACTTGATGCAACCGCTTAAGGAATATATATAAAATTGTGTCAAGATAGAAAAGTGATTGATTTATTGCAAGCAATATTATGCTGACAATGCGCAAAACGGCAAATAGCTCAACAGTATTGAAAGTCGTCAGGT
>RPQV01000831.1 GCA_003818595.1 Calditrichota bacterium | reverse complement strand
GTGAGGCTCATCATTTAGGAATCAATCTCTATTTGTGCGGTCATACGCACGGCGGGCAAATACGCTGCAAAAGATCAAAGCCATTGATCACGAATGTTCGTGCACCCCGCTCATGGGCTTTTGGCTTTTGGAAGTTTGGTCACATGACGGGTTATACCACCAGCGGCGTTGGCGCCAGTGCAGTCCCGGTCCGCTTTAATTGTCCACCTGAGATCGTGTTAATGACATTGCGCAAAAAGGAAGAGCATGAATGAGATTAACCATCTGACCATCAGCAGCAGTTCATCGGTTCTCCGCCCCACGCAGGTGGAGGTGAACCTGTCTCGGCTGCGGCAGAATTTTTGCAGGATTCGGGATGCCGTCGCGCCCGCCAAAATGATGCCCATCCTGAAAGCGAATGCCTACGGCCACGGGCTGGTACGTGTCGCCGGATTGATGCAGGAATTAAAAGCCGACTATATCGGAGTCGCAGTGTTGGAAGAAGGATTGTTATTGAGGGAATCGGGCATCACCATGCCCATCCTCATTATGGGCGGTGTGTTTGGCAATCAAATTCCCTACTTTATTCAAAATGATCTGACCATCACCGCTTCTTCCGTCGCCAAATTAAAAAACATCGATGAAGCCGCTCGCGATATGAGAAAAAAAGCCAAGGTTCATTTAAAGATTGATACCGGCATGGAGCGAATTGGAGTCCATTATTATAATGCTGAAGAATTTATCCGTTGTTCCCTTGACTGTTCATGTGTTGAAGTCGAGGGAATTTATACTCATTTTGCCAATGCTGACGCGGCCGATTTGTCGTATACCATTCTGCAGCTGGATCGATTCAAGCACGTTTTATCGCATTATGAACGTTTAAACACCGAACGACCGCCTTTAATTCATGCAGCCAATTCGGGCGCCATATTACAGGCGTCAGATTCTTTTTTTAACATGGTTCGTCCGGGCATCCTTTTATATGGTGTATATCCTTCGGCAGACGTTCGCAGGACGATTGCCGTCCAGCCGGCTCTGACGTGGAAGTCGCGCGTGGTTTATTTTAAAGTGATTTTACCTGACCACCCTGTCGGTTATGGATCCACCTGGCAGAGCAATACTCCTGTCAGAGCGGTAACAGTACCCGTCGGTTACGGCGATGGGTATCTGCGCAGCATGTCTCAATATGCTCGGGTGATTATTCGTGGCAAGCAATATCCGGTAATCGGTTCGATTTCCATGGATCAGATCGTGGTGAACATTGATAACGACAGTGCTTTTAATAATGATGAAGTGATCCTGGTGGGTGAATCCGAAGGGACGCTGATTACAGTTGAAGATTTGGCGGAGTGGGCCAAAACCATTCCCTATGAAATTCTGACCAATATTAATACCCGAGTGCCGCGCACCTATTCCGAGACCGATTAAAAGCCATGCTTTTGCTCCTTTATGATGCACGGATCTCTTTAGACCAGAACGGTTGGCTGAGGATATTTGCCAAAGAGACGATAAAAATCCTCAAGACTATATGAGGGAATGCCATGATCGATCGCCAATTGTTCTTGAGGTTTGGTGAGATATCCCCAATTGGCTAAATAAAGCTGAATACCCACCGGCAGCATTTTCAACAGGGTATCCACTTGATCATCAATAAAATAGAACTTCCGAGGTTCTAATTGCAGGTTTTTCAGCAAGCTCTCCACAATCCGGCGTTTTGATAGATTTCCTTCGGTGTCCAGAACATTTTCAGCGATCAAATCAATATGATGTGCCTCCAGAATTTTATGCACAAACAGCAGTTTTTTAGTGGTAATGATGAATAGATTTCTCTTGTTTTCATACTTTTGCAGGAATTCTTGCATATTCGGATAGAGCGGATTTAATTTTGCCCACAAATCAGGCTGTTGATCGGAAAAATGAACACGCTGCTGGAAAATAAGGCTTTTAAAAGTTGTGCTCAGTTCACGATGCCTGGCGGTAAAGTCATCAAATTCGATTTGATTGTTGATGGTTCTATTGTCGGCAATGGCGTGAGCGATAAATACATAATCCTCTCCATTGCG
>RPQV01000830.1 GCA_003818595.1 Calditrichota bacterium | reverse complement strand
GTAGGGTTTTTCCTCTTTGGTTTTATCATCCACGGCAAAGCCGCCGCGGGCAGCCGCGTAAATGTCAAGGCGACCGTCCTGATTGACATCCAGCGTGGCCGAACCTCGACCGTCGGCGAAAACAGCATCGACGCCGGTCTTGGTTTTTTCAGTGAACCGCCCGGTGCCATCATTCAAATAGAGTCTGCCTGTCGTGTTGCGATCGATGAGAAAAATATCAACTTTGCCGTCATTGTTCCAATCGCCGGGTAAAACACTAAACGTGCTCACTCCGATCGAACTGCTGCCTGAGATGCTGGTAAAAGACAGATTGCCATCATTGCGCATGATTTCAACCCGCGGATTGTCCGTTCCACTGTTCGCAGACAGAATATCGAGATCCGCATCGTTATCAATATCCGCCAACGTTACCGCAGCAGCGGTTGCGGGCAGTGTGATGACCGGACCGGCGACAAAGGTACCCGAGCCGTTGTTGCGGGCGATTTGAATGCCGGTCTGGTGTAAAAGCGCCAGATCCGCAGACCCATCACCATTGAGATCACCGGCGGCAGCGCTCTGATACTTGTTCGCACTCGAGCGAAAATTTTCGAGACCGCGGGTCTGGGCGCTGAATTGAGCGCTGCCGTTGTTGATGTAAACTTTGTGCGCTGCGGTCTCGCCCAGGACGACCACATCCATATCGCCGTCATTTTCAATATCGATTAAGGTGGCGGAGCGCCCGTCGGCTTCTGTATTGCCGCTTAGATTGACCGAGGCGTCAGTGAAATTTCCATTGCCGTCGTTTAAATAGAGATGATTAGGTTGATTGGTATAGTCAGGAGTACGGGAAAAGTTGTTCACGAAAAGATCGACATCGCCGTCTTTGTCAAAATCTGCGAACAGCGGTTGATAGGAAAAAGCGGGATCAGAGACTCCTCTCGCCGTTCCGTCTTCAATGAATGAATCGTTTGACTGCATATAGAGCAGGTTCGGCCAATCGCCGCCGGCGCCGTAAAAACGGGTGACATAGAGATCTTCCTCTCCATTCTTGTCGACATCAGCGATGGCAATGCCTTGACCACCCACCTTCTTATCGGCCATTTCATTATACGCATCAGCCATGCTCAAGAAAGGATGATCGGTTTCGGAAACATATATTTTAAGATCACGATAGTAAACACTTTTCATGGTGGTGTTGTAGGTGTTATCCCGACCTAAAAAGATATAGCCGAAACTTTCCATCTGCTTTTCAAACTTGCGCTCCCCCAACGTTTCATTATTCAGCATCAGTTTGATGGTTTTTTGATTCCAGATGATGTAAAATTTATAAACCGTACTGGTACTCCAACTCCGTTTGTAGATGGAGAAATCCTGACGATTGCTGCCGTTGGCGCCATAAAAAGCAGCCCCAAAAAACTTGAAATCCAGGTTGTTTCCGGAATATCTTTCGTCAGTCTTGATAAAGGCATATGAACCCGGACTGGGATCTACTTTATCAAAATTGCCGTCTCCGCGCGAGTATAATGCAAAAGGAATCCATTCATCGGTGACGGTCGGCATCAAGCCGCTGACGGAAATCTCCATCATCCCTTCAAAAGGAAGAAATCCATCGAGATCGATCCGCAGTTGTCCATTCGTTCCCTTGGCTGTCCATCCCTTGCTGGTATATTCGCCCGCAGTGGACGTGATGGCGCCGATAGGGTTGACGGCTTCACTCGTCAGCGGTACGTGATAAAGCAGTTTGCTATAAGAGCTTTGGGCAGAGAGCAGTTGAGGAAAGGCATATAATAAACCTATCATCATCCAGATTGTGCTGTTTCGTTTCAACATGTTGACTCCGGGGAAAATTCACACTTTTTATCAATTTTCCTGATAAATGATACTATTAACAGAGGTGAATTTGCAAAAAGCAGGCCTATTTTGTCGTTGACCAATTTATTATTCTATTCGGTCATTTTCAGGATCAAAATGACGTGGATTTTCATTTAATTATTGTTTTAATTGATTTTACAACAATACCGTCTGATTGTTCTTTATAAAATCATGTGCAAGAGAACTCTCCG
>RPQV01000829.1 GCA_003818595.1 Calditrichota bacterium | reverse complement strand
CCTTCAGCGATTCCCTTGTGAACCTGGATGCCACGCGTCACCTCAGAACATGAGCGCGTCCGGATGCAATCAATCCCCCATGAATTTGAACCTGTTCGATGAGCGCTACAATGCCTGCATTCCGATAAGCCATCGCTACCACCTCTGGTCGTTGTCAAGTATCCGATGAATATCCCGTTTGCTGAAAATCCGCATCATCTTCTAGGTCGACGATTCCTCCGCCGAGGTTGTCCGGAAGATTTGATCTCCTGCGACTGATATTCCTGTACCGGTTTCAAATACGGCGTATGCAGAACCTGCTGATAAAAATCATCCAACAGCATGGCGATAATTGCCGATTCGTCCTCGTTTTCAGCCAGAGTTCTCCCGAGATGGACAAAGCGACGGCTGCGTTCGGTGACCAATTTATCGCGTTCGCGCAACCGGGCTTCCAGTAATGCGGTGATCCGCTCCTCAACCAATTGCTGCACATCCAAATCATTGGGAATGGGGCGTTGCTGCAAATCGATTTCGTAGCGTCTGGCGATGCGCTCCAGTTGCGTTTGTTCCACCGTTGTGACCAGGGAAATGGCAATCCCGCCGGCGCCCGCTCTGCCGGTGCGACCGGCGCGATGAATGTAGGCTTCAAAATCTTCTGGCGGTTCATACTGGATCACGTGTGACAGTTCGGGAATATCAATCCCGCGGGCAGCAACATCTGTCGCCACCAGAAATCGAAGCGTGCCTTTTCGAATCTGATCCATCACTTGTTCCCGCTTATTTTGCGACAGATCAGAACTCAATTCATCGACATCATAGCCAAAGCGCTGAAGAACGACGCACACATAATGAACCTCGGACTTGGTATTGCAGAAAATGAGGGCGGAAGCTGGGTTCTCGGTCTCAATCAGCCGAACGAGGGCACGATCCTTGTCCATGCCGGGAACGATGCAAAATAAATGCTCGGTTTCTGCCACATGCGTATGATCCTCACTCAGCGATAAAAACTCGGGATCATGCATAAATTCACGCGCCGTGGTCTGCACATATGATGGAAATGTCGCCGAAAACATGCTGATATTGATGGTTCGTTCCGGCAGGAAACGCTGAACCTTTTTCATATCCGGATAAAAACCCATCGATAACATGCGATCCGCTTCATCGAACACCAGCATATTCAAATGACTGAGGGAAAAGGTCTTTTTGAGCAGATGATCGAGCACGCGTCCGGGCGTCCCGACAACGATATGGGCGCCCTGTTTCAGGGCGTCGATCTGCGCACCATATCCCACTCCGCCGTATACCGCGACACTCTTTAAACCAACTTCGCTGAGCAGTTTTTCCGCTTCCTGCCATACTTGGCGTGCCAGCTCGCGGGTGGGTACGAGGATGAGGGCCTGGCAGTGATTCAATGCCGGATTCAACCGCTCAATCATCGGGAGCAGAAAGGCGCCTGTTTTCCCACTGCCGGTACGCGCCTGAATCATCATCGGACGACCGGCGAGCAGGCAGGGAATGGAGCGGCTTTGAACCGGCATGAGCGTCGACCAGCCCATAGACAAGGCCGCTCGGCGCATCGGCTCGGATAATTGCTGTAACTCTATTTCAGGCATAGATGCCGGAAGATTGTTCAAATGAACCTCGTTTTATATCTGGTCATAATCGATTTGGTGATTTTTATAGATTGGAGCGGATGAGGCTTGCTCGATATTCAGATTGGACTCTCAAACGTTCTTTATGTCTCTTTATAGATAACTTACTGAATTTTTGACAAATATGCAAAGGGAATATGATCCCAGGGTACCCCCCCAAAATTTTACAGAAAGACCAATAAGAACTGTCCTCCGCTTGAGACGGCGGCAGTGACAGCTCTCTTCTGAATTCAATCGACAGAATTATCCATTATTATTTATCATTCGATGAATAAAACAAATAAAATGGGTGTGCACAGTGTTAAACAAATCGTCAACAAATGGTTCAGCGGAAATCATCATTATGAAAACAATCCTCGTACTGGCTCTTTTTACATTATTCCGGAATGGTTTCGCCCAGACAAGCAAAATT
>RPQV01000828.1 GCA_003818595.1 Calditrichota bacterium | reverse complement strand
TAACGATGGCCGTCGATGAACGAGAGCTTTTCCTTGCCGCCATTGGACAGATCAAAAGAATATTCAAGAATCTTGGGCGTCTCCTTGACCGCCAACCAGCCGCTGTCAAAAAAGTACTTGTTCAGTTGCCATTCGTCATCGAGATACTTGACGCTGTCGCGGGCAGCCTGAAACTTGACAAAATGTGATTCCGGCAGCTGCAGGGACGAAATATCCACAGCGACAGTGACGATCGCGCCTTTGTAATAATGTTCGAAAGCGGGCGGAGGGGTGACCGCGAGTTGCGGCGCCGGAATGCCGAGGACCAGCTCGGACAGCACACCGGTGCTGCGGTTGTCCACGAGATCCACCGCATCGATGCGGTAGAGACATTCGCGCGTCCCGGCGGCATCAACGGGCAGGAGATCGGTGGTGCAGTAATCATATTTGTCCGACAGCGTGCAGGCTGCATCAACCGGAATGTTGGCGACCGTGTCGACGCCGGCGCCGGAAAAGCGCAGAATCTGATACTTTTTCACGCCCGAAACCGCATCGGCGACACTGTTCCAGAACAACTGCACCCGGCGATTGGCAAACGCGCTCAACGAATCGATGTGCACCAGACCGGGCGGCGTGGCGTCCTGGGTTGAATAGGTGGTGTCAGAGTAAACCGGCTGATTGGGTGTCAGAAACGTCTCCACATAATAACCGTAACGATGTCCATCCTCCAAACCGCTGAAAAAGGCGTCCTTGTATTGACTGGGAATCGCTTTGCTGAGCATGAGCTGTTGATTCGGACTCCCGGGAGAGGGCGCGGTCGTGTCGAAATAAAATACCTCCTGGGTATAATCGCCCTCGTCAATGGGCATCCAGCGAACGGTGTTGGTGGTGCCGCGGGTGAACTTGGGTTCTTCAATGATATGAGGAGGCGGCAGCAGGCGGATGCGGCGCAGGTCGACGCTGTTTGAATAGTTGACCTGATTTCCTTTCCTAAAATAAATCAGATTGTCGCCTTTATGCAGATATTGATATCCGTGCGGATTCCAAATCCATACATAATTTTCCGTTGATCCCGGAACCAATCCGTCGAATTGATCGGGAATCACCGGTCCCTCCACCAGGGTGTCTCCGAGATCGATGACCAGCCGATACTCTTCTTTTTCTTCTTCCGCACCTTCCCAGATGGAATAGCCGGCATAAACGTCGATATTATAAAATCCGGAAAACGGGACATCCTTTAAAATGATGCATCGGCTCTGGGTATAACGGGTGTTGACGACGATGTGATCCCAAAAAGTGTATTGTATGAATTTGCCCAACTTTTCCGGTTTCGCCTGATAGCATTCCACGCCCTGCGTCGCATAGTCATCGTCGTTCCCGTCGTCGGGATCAGGCGTTAAAGCGTAACCTTGGGTCAAATTGGACGATGATCCCTCGTCGTCGACGAGGCGGTTCCGTTCGGCCGTGCGGGCCGGTTGGAGCCACGCCCAAAACAACATGAGAATCAATATCCTGCGAAAAACCATTTTGCACCCCATGAAATTATTATCCTTCCTGCCGATGATCTTGGCGAGTTCCGCGTCCGGCCTGCGATCATTCTCACCACGAGCGATGAGGACGACGCATCGGGACGTCTCGGCTACTCTTTTACGATGTGTGTTCGGCATTACCATTTTAGTCGGAACATGTTGTGGAGCACGAAACCTTTGGATGCAGGATCTCTCTTTTAGCTTGCTGCTGTACAGAAACGGTGCTTGACCTTACCACAATTCCAGCCATGAAGACCGGATTTACAGCATGATAAATATTATAGAAAATTATCGATATTGCAAAGTTTTTTTTGCATTTTTTTCATGCTTCCTACTACGGGCCGGTTTCCGACCCCGCATGAGCATCCAAAGGGTCCCGATTCAGGCGATTGCTCGATCATGGCTGCGAAATTTATACACATCAAGGGTTCCATTTGTTCATTTTTGTTGCGTTTTCCATAGCAATCGGCATCTGCCGCCTCTAAAGCTTCATTCCGCGCAGATTACGATTTGTTGTTGCATAAATAGACATCAAC
>RPQV01000827.1 GCA_003818595.1 Calditrichota bacterium | reverse complement strand
CTATCCCGACACCAGTTTCATTCCCACACAACAGTTTACTTTTGGCGGCGCCATGAAGCACGATATTTTCTCTTTTTCCATCCAGTGGAATGGACAATTACGTCCGGCGGAAAGCGGCGACTATACGATTTCCCTTCTGCATGATGATCATGTTCGATTCACATATTGCGGGCAACCGCTTCTGGATGCAAATCATGGTGATTCGCCGCTAAAGTCAGAAGCCAGGATCAGTTTGAAACGAGGAGAGCACTATCCCATCGAACTTGAATATCGCCACGACGGCGGCGATACAGCTCGAATAAAGTTCTGCTGTGAAAAGATCGATGAACCTAACGGGCCAACGGTTCTATCAACCGAGATGATGGGCAAGTATTACGCTGGTCCGGAATACAATGTGCTCATGGCCGAACGGGTGGACGCGCAGATTGATTTCACCTGGAATGCCGGATCACCGCCGCACCCGATCTTTCAACAGCAGCCAATGATTCCGTTGATATGGCCGCAGGGCGTACGCCGCTATTCTTATCGCCGCGATCCGGAACTGCCGGCGGGGAATGCGCCGATGCACGACAATGTGCAGATTGCGTTTAATGTTCTGGCGGAGGAAGACAAAGAGTTATTGCCCCATCCGCCGGGCGTGCCCAAAGGATTCACGAATTATCAGTGCAGCGATTATGAATATGCCCTGAATCCTGTTGCGGAACAATTCGGAGGCGGTGTGGAAATCTGGCGTCTACGCAAGCCGGGACTGCCGCACAAGCATTATTATCCCCGGCAGCCGAGTTCGCCCCGGGAAGGAGCTGTTGCCGACGGGCAGCTGGTGGTTCGGCGCGAAGGTCAGACGCGCATCGTCGAGATGGCGCTCCCCTGGGATGAAATACCCGTTGTTCACCAACGCTTATTAGCGGGAAAAACCATCAAATTTTCGTATCGGGTCAATGACAATGGCAGTTCGGGAACGATGGAATTGGCGCGCGGCCGCAGCGTCTCCAAACTGAATCCCTCGTTTTATGTGGATTGGCGCGAACACTGGGCGAATGAGTTGGAATTCTATTTTGAAAAGAAATGAGATGCCGGGTTATATTTCCTGCAACAGGGACAGCTTTTCAACCGAATCGATGAGCACTCTTTTCTTGGCCGGGTAGGAATAAAACAGCGCTTTTTGTTTATCGTTTAATTCTGAATAAAACTTGGATTCAATGAGAATTTCATCGCCGGTGTAAAAATCAATCTCAACAGCATTTTCATAAAGGTAGAATAATTCTTTTTTATTCCGTAACGCTAAATAAATATAATTTTCAAAATAGCTCCCCAAATCACGATTACCGGTGAACAAGTATTTAATGCCTAAATCTGACGCGTATAATTTTTTGGCAGACAATAACTTCTGATTCGTCTTCCTCCAACGGGACAGCAAATGGATGAGAAAAGTTGATTCAAAATAATATAGATATCTTTTCGAAGTGTCAGGGGATATCGTTAAGATTTTACCGATTTTGTTAATGCTGACTGGTTTTCCACTGCGTTCCATGAGCAGTGTGAAATAATCTCTCAGGATTTGATGATTTTTTAAACCGTGAAAAGCGGTGATATCCTTCTGAATTATATCATCAACCAGATTCATCAGATATTCTCTGCTGGGATTCAATACATTCTCAGGCATGCCGCCGCTTTTAATATAGTCTAGAAAATATGCTTTATACAGTTGACTATCTCTTTTTTTCAACTCGATCCCGTTAAAAAACAGATACTCATCAAGATCGAGCGGTTTTATCTCGAGAGTGAACGCCCTGCCGGTCAAGCTTGCTTTTCTATCTCGAAGCTCCGAAGCCGAAGAAGAGGCAACAGTTATTTTGGCGTTTTGAGAGTCGTAGATATTCTTCAATTGAACATGAAAGTCTTCTTTATAGGTCACCTCGTCAAAGAATAAAAAGACTTTATCTTCAACTTTGATTTTAAACAGTCGTCTAAATTCATTAACTATTTCGATGATGCTGTTTTTTTTGATCATATAATCGTCAAGACTGATATAAAAAATATGATCCG
>RPQV01000826.1 GCA_003818595.1 Calditrichota bacterium | reverse complement strand
TCCGGCCTTGATCTCGATGAGCAGATGGCTGATATCGATCGTATCAGTGAGACGACCGAGGGAATCCTTTTTGCTCTCAAAAAAATCGCGCACTTCTCTCCGTGACACTTTGACATTCTGCAGCCTTTTTTCCTGCACCATATTGGCGCGCACTTCTTTTTCAATTTCAGTGCGATAATTCCGCCGTATTTGCGAGATGGTCATGCCGAGAGCTTCTTCAAGCTTATTCTCACCGCCGGCCTGCTGAATGGCCATCTGCATCTGCTGTTCAAGATAGGATTCGACCTGCCGTTCATCGGCTTTGACGGTGTCTTTGTCAGCCTGGATGACCAGCAAATCTTTGTTGACCAGATTTTGTACCGCCACCCGGCGCAATTCCAAAAACCGCTGAGGATCTCGAGCGGGATCGATTCCCATCTGCGCCGACATCATCCACGCGATCTGAGTCACTTCTGAATCCAGAATGATCTGATCATCGACCACGGCGACGATACGGTCCAGAATCTCCTGCGATCGAGCCGGCGCGTTCACCATGAACAGAGCGACGACCAGCATTACGAATAGAGTTGTTTTTTTCATTATTCTTTTACTCATTTTAATTCTATATTCAGTGAGTCCATCATATTCCAATGAATATCCACTGTATTGGACTCTCTTAATTGTTTGATCAGCTGACGATATTTTTCTTCACGCTTTCCCGCTTTGATTTTCCAAACGATGAGGTCGCGCACCTCGTCCAATGCCTGTACTTCCCCTTTAGCACGTATGGCGAGAACCTTGATGACGTAATAGCCGATCGACGTTTGAATCGGCTGTGAAATTTCGCCGCTGCGCATGGTCGGGATCCGACGCCTGACCTCTTCGGGAAAATTATTCAGCGTGCTCCAGCCTATTTTACCCTCTTTTGTCTTGCTGGCATCCAGAGATGACTCACGAGCGACAACCGCAAAATCGGCGCCGGTCGTCAGCGCTTCGCGGCATTCATTCGCTTCATTGATTGTCTGGGTCAAAATGAGCTGAAGATCATAAGAGGGTGTCTGACGGATGTATTCACTCCGACTCTGATCGTAAAAGGTGGAAATTTCTCGTTCTTCAACCGTCAGAACCTTATCGATTTCCTGATCCACATACCAGGCGGCGATCATTTCCTTTTCGATTTTCTCCAGCTTTCTCTGCACCTCAGGATCTTTTGTAAATCCCTGCTTGACCGCCTCCTGATAGATGAGTTCATTTTCGACCCAACGCTGAATATAATTCTGTAACTGAATTGTAGAAATTTCCAATCCTGCAGCTTCAGGCAGCGCCGTTTTGAGCTCATGAAGATGCAGTTTAGCATTTCCCGATTCAGCGATGACCGCTGATGAGCTCTCGGGAGATTTGTCACGGCATCCGCCGTTCAGAAGAAAGCCCACACTCACGATCACAATCCCCCACGCCGCTCTATTCCGCCTGGTCAAATTTGAATTCCTTTCTCAACGCCGGTTCATACACCATCACGGGAATCGATGCTTTGATGCCATCGAGCCATTGTTTTTTACGATCCGCGGTCATCTGATTCCGCATCTCGCGACGAATTCGGCTTGTATTTTTCTTGAGATCAGGCAATTCGCCGGATTTTCGATCCAAAATCCTGATGACGGAAAAACCTTCTTTATGGTTGATGGGTTCCGAAATTTCTCCGACCTTCATTTTCACGCCTTTTTGTCCGACCGCATCGTACTGAGTCTCTGAAATCCAGCCTAAATTGCCGCCGTTGTTTTGGGTTTCGCTTCTCACATTGTATTCTTTTGCCAGGCGGGTGAAATCCTCACCGGCGGTTGCTTTTCGAAAAACCATATATGCCGTCGCATCGCTCTTGACCAATATCTCCTGCACATTGACTTGGGCGCCGCTTTCGAACAGGTTGCGGTTTTCCTGATAAAAAGTTGCCGTTTGCTCCTCGGTGAAGGCTCCGATTTCTCCCAAACCTTTCTGACGCGCAGCCGAAATCATCATGCGATTCTTCTCTTCAGCCACCTCATTCCTGACCGACTTGGTCAAATGGTAGCCTTTTT
>RPQV01000825.1 GCA_003818595.1 Calditrichota bacterium | reverse complement strand
TTATATGCAGAATTTTGCACTCCATGTACGTCAGTCAGCGAGCAAATGATGGAGATTACAAATGGTGTGCATTTGCGGATTGTCTCTTTTTATCCGGCAATGAAATCCCCATATCTTCCTATCGTCATGGTCCCAGGACTGGCTTCGGTCATGCTCACCTTTAAAAATGTTCTGATCGGGTTGACAAGCCATTTTGTTGTTCACTGGGTGCGACGGCAACAATTGAATGTTTTGGTTTTTTGGAAAAGAAGCCCCTTTGTCTTGTACTGCTGGAACCAAACGCTGTTTTTGATTATCTGCAATGGAGTTTAATGCTCACTCGATGCTTTGCACCATTTTTTTATCCTCTGATCAAACCTGTCGCCAATGTCCTGTCCTGATTGTCTGCGCCACGAAGGACACCTTTCATCGTCATTCTGACATCCAATATATCGCTTCCAATATAAAACAGAATGTGCTTTTAGATTTGGAAATACACGAGCGCACGCACAGCAGAGAATTTGTGAGCAGCCTTCGAGATTACATCAGCACTCTACCCGATTTTGCAGTCCAACCGAGCACGAAATCTGAGGCATGAGTCCGCTGTTCTGTCGCTCATGGAATAAAGTCAAGTCGCAATGGCTGCGATGCCGATTCATACGATGGTGAGGGCGATCAGGATATAAAAGGGGTAGCGGTCGAGGGATGCGAGTTGTTCTCCGGCAGCGCGATTGATCTGAATCTTTTGTGCCAGGTTTTCCGGGATGGGTGGTGCGTAATGAATATAGCGCACGAGCGCTTTGCTCGCCGGCGCCGCCTTTTCAGCAATCGTGTTGTACAAGGCGATGAACTCCACAGTGGTCATCCAATCGCTGAGATTTGAAAGCGCAAACTTGTTGTACCTGCCGACGCTCTTTTCCTGCAGAAAATCAGTATATGCGGCGCGATGGAAATGAAGGCGATCCGCATTCTTTCGAACTTGGAGTACGCCGTCTGAGGACAAGAATTCGGGCAGCGCTTCGGGAAACAACACGCGATTGAAGAAACTCAACTGAAAGTGAGGATTCTTTCGCGGTGGATTCATGGTGCAGAAATCGCGAAAACGGCTGAAGAAGAAATCAGCAATATTGCGTTCGCCGCTGTGAACCAATCCCTCTTCCGCCATACCCCGCTTTCGATAGATCTTGGGATGGAAGGCGAGGGTGAATATTTTTTTCAATAATCGCGAGGCGAGGAATCGATCAAAATATTCCTGGCGCGTTGATACATCATCTATTTCGACTAGTCGGAGCAGCTTTTTTTTACCCAGAATCATCAATCCGATTCCGCTGAACTTTTTAATATATTGCTCAAAACGAGCATAATGAATCGGACCCAGCTGAAATACGTGCGCGTTTTCGCGCCAAAACGCTCTTTCCTGATCATCGAGATGGACTTCAAGATGACGATATAAATGCCGTCGTTTTTCCGTTGATATCGGCATATAACCGATGAGTTGCGCGGCTTCAATCGGTTCCAAATGAAGCGCAGCCCGCCATTTCAGTCGGGAGAGATAGAGTTGGGTCGGAGAAATATCCACGGCATCGATGTCGATGTCCTTGAGGGCGGCGAGATTGAGAGGAACTTCACCGGCGCTGGCAATGCACAGCAGATGATCATCCGTTTGAATATCCAGCGCTCGATATTCGCTCATGGCGTCATCCTGAGAAACGCCGAAATTGTAAAGTGATTTCATGGGGTGGGTGTCCACCGTTTTCTATTTTATCAATACCAATTTAATGACTTGAATGAATCCGTTGACCTGAATGCGGCAGTAATAGACGCCGGCGGCAACAGGGACGCCCGAGTCATCGGTTCCATCCCAAACAATATTAAAGCGTCCACCAGCCTGATGTGCATCCACCAAAACGCGGATCAAACGGCCCTGTAGATCATAGAGCAGTAACCGAACACGACCCGATTGCGGTATGCCGTATTCAATGACCGTCGACGGATTGAACGGATTGGGATAATTCTGCGCCAGGTAGTAATTTTCGGGACGCATTTCGTTACGTTCTTTTGTGCCGGTATAAATGATTCC
>RPQV01000824.1 GCA_003818595.1 Calditrichota bacterium | reverse complement strand
TTCAAATTCCTGCCACAGCTCATCAAGAAAGAGCGGACGGATGAGCTTGAGGATGTTCTTCTCCGAGGTGTAGTGAGCGCCGAGATTGCGCCGTTCCTGCGGATTCATCACCGATTGAAAGAGAGAACCGAAAATAGCGGGAGAGATTTTCCCCCAATCCAATGAACAGCACTGCAATAGACTGGAACGCATGCGCGCATCAAAAGCGGCGATGGGCAGGGTTTCCTCGAACAACCGACCGTTGACATAAGGGAATTGGCTCAACTGTTCGTCGAGATTCTTCTGCCGCTTTTCCCTGGGAGTGTTGAGCACCTGAAAAAAGAGCGCCAGCACCGAGCCGAGATCGCTGCCGTCGACGGCGGTGCGCAGATCGATCAGCTCGCGGAAAATGCCGCGATCGAAAATGCCGGTATCGTCGGCAAACAACGCAAAAAGCAGCCGCACCAGATAGACTTCGAGAGCATGACCCTCGTAGCCATTCTGTTTGAGCTGATCGTGCAGCCTGCCCATCAATTCGGCGGCGCGGATATTGACCGGATCTTCTTCTTTGAAACTGTGTTTCTGATAACCGGCGATAAAGCCGAAGAGCTTGATGTGTTTGTAAAATTCAGCGATTTCGAATTCGTGCTGCACGCCGTCGTCGAGATCATAAAGGCGAATGCGGGCGAAATCGGAGACGAGAATATATTTGGGCAACTCATGTTCCTGCAGGCCGCTGAAATAGTCGAGCGCCTGCGAATAGGCTTTGTCGAGGTCTTTGCCTCTGGATTTATGCTCAATGAGCAGCGTTCCCTTCCAGAAGAGATCGATAAAGCCGTATTGATTGGTGAGTTTTTTTACCGGTTCCTCGAATGAGGCGACGCGGCGGCGGGAGATGCCGAAAACATTGAAAAAATCGTCCCAGAATGATTTGGCATCAGCGTGTTCGCGGACAGCCGCTTTCCATTCGAGAGAGAATTTCAGTGCGCGGTCTTGAATTTCGTTCCAGCTCAGGGCCATGGCGACTCTCATTAAGATTGGATATGAGAATGATATTTTACAGCCCGATTTTACGAAGCAGGCGTTAAAGGACAATAAACCTTTTCAAACCTTTGAGAACTTGCTGCGTAATTTCGACGATGCATTATATATTCAATCACTCGCAGAATTTAATACAAATAAGCATAATTGGCATTAAAATCAAGTCACTTTGGATATTGGCTTTAAATTATTTATTGCTAATTTAATACAAATGACGAAATTGTCAAGTAGGCACTATAATGTGACATAGTTTCCAATAGGAACTATTGAGGGAAAAAAATATATTTGAAAAAGAAAATTCTTGCCCCGTAACAGCAACAATGACTATTCATCGAGGACCTTTGCATCCATTATCGAAAGGAGTGTCAAGATGCAGACTGGTACTAACCGTCGAGAATTCCTCAAGCTGAGCGGCATGACCACCCTGGCGTCCCTGGCTGCTGGTGCGTTCTCGTGCAAAACGCATCGGCAGTCGTTTCCCAACATCATTCTGATTTACGCCGATGACCTCGGCTTTGGCGACCTCAGCTGTTACGGCGCCCAAGCCCTCCAAACACCCAGCATCGATCGCCTGGCGTCTCAGGGGCTGCGGTTCACCAATGCGCACAGTACCTCGGCTACTTGTACACCTTCGCGCTACTCATTGCTGACCGGAGAGTATGCGTGGCGCAGAAAGGATACCGGCATCGCGCGCGGCAACGCCGCTGCTCTCATTCAGCCCGGCCGCGAAACGCTGCCGGCTGCCCTGCAAAAGGTCGGGTATGCAACCGGCGTGGTTGGGAAATGGCATCTTGGATTGGGACCCGCAAGCGGCGCAAATTGGAATGGCGAGATCAGTCATGGCCCTCTGGATATCGGTTTTGATTATGCATTTCTCATCCCTGCGACCGGAGATCGCGTCCCCTGTGTCTATGTCGAAAATCGCCGGGTGGCCGGCCTCGATCCGGCTGATCCGATACAAGTCAGTTATGACGAGCCGATCCTCGATGAACCGACCGGCAAAGATCATCCGGAAATGCTCAAAATGCATCCCAGTCATG
>RPQV01000823.1 GCA_003818595.1 Calditrichota bacterium | reverse complement strand
TATTGGCGCTGGGACATCTCCGCCAAGCAGGACCTGCCGATCAACGGTTTGCAGGTGTTTATGAATGTCAACAATATTTCCGCGGCTCACGATAAATATTTGATCCGGGGCACTGGCTTTCCGACGGGTGATGAGTTTTACGGCATGACAGCCGATCTTGGCCTGAGATATCGGATGTAAACCGTAACGAACAAGCATCTATTGCCGGCAAAGAAGAGAGGAGAATAAGAACATCAGGTGGATTCTTTTTCGACAAAATAATTCATTTTATAGGAGGTGGTGCTTTGCAGGGTTCAAAGGAAGCAAAACGCTGAATGGCAGCCATCAACGGTCATCAACTAATAAAAGGAGTTTAAAATGCGAACGCTTGCTTTACTGTCTGTTTTATTTTATTGTGTGAGTTTGTCTGCACAAGCCCCTGATACCCTGGTTGTCCCTGATAAGTTTGGCGGCGAACCGTTGGGGGCGATTAACATCACCATCGAGGGGGATACCACCGCGAGCGGCGAGAGGAGCAATCCCGCTCGGGTTTACAAACTGGAAGCGGGAAAGGTATACTATCTGAATGGACCGCTTACGACCACGAATTATCATCTTAAACTCATCGGTGAAAAACCAACCGCAGAAAAGCGTCCGGCTGTCATCATGCTGGGAGTGCGGCAGGATGGCTCGGTGGCGGAAAACATGATGAGATTGAACGGTGACTTTACTCTGAAAAACATTTACTTTATGGGAATGGCGACAAATGGGGCGCAGCATATCGGCGAAGATATGGCCGCCATTTATGGCGATAATATTCGGGGCGTCATCGACGGATGTATATTCGAACAGAATAAAGTCATTTTGTTCGGATTTTATGGTGCAATGGCCAAAGTTTATGCCTACAATAATATCATCAGAAACAGCCACCAACTGGGAGTTGGGCATTGGAATGGCGGCAGATTCATCTGGATTTGGGATGCAGTGGCGGACACGGTTGAGATCGTCAATAATACCTGGGTCAACACTTCAGCCTATCTGTATACCGACAGGGACCGCGGAACCAACTATATCAAAATTGACCATAACACATGCCTGAACAGCTGCGCATTTGTCTTTTTCCTGCATACGCTGACCAACGCCTCCATTTCGAACAATATTTTCTACAATTGTCAATTTACCGGCGAGTTTGCCGATGAGTATAATGGCGGGTGGAACGATTATGATCAACTTCCTGCCTCAATCATCAGCATCGATACGTTGTATGATAAAGGCAATTTCAAACTGGCGCCGTTTGCGGAAGCGAACCGTGTCATCAAGGTAGACAATAACGCCTATTATATGGATCCCCAGATATTGTCTGCCCAATCAGCCGCAGGGCTTGTCCAAACTGAATGGATGAACTCCAGAACTCAGGCCATGTTCGCAAATGACGCTGCTTGGCCAGGCCTGACGCAGAATAATAATTTGCTGGACGCCGATCCCGGCTTTGCCATTAATCCGACTGTCATGGATTCAATGCTCTATTTCATTCCCATTGTCGCCAGTTGGGGTGCCACTCATTCGTGGTCATATCCTGTCGACGGCAAACCGCCTTATATACCTGATTGGCCGATTCCTGAGGTGCTTTCTTATACCAATGCGGCACTGCTCAAAGCGGCCGACGGTGGATTTCCTGTTGGTGACCTGAACTGGTTCCCGGAAAAGAAGAAGGAATGGGAACAGTATATGACGAGTGTCGAGGACGAAAAAGAGACGGCTGTTCCGGCTGACTTGACGCTCCATCAGAACTATCCCAATCCGTTTAATCCATCAACGAATATTGCGTTCACTTTGGGAAGGAGCGGACACGTCTCCCTGTCTGTTTATAATGTACTGGGACAAAAAGTCAAGACGCTGCTTGACAAGGAGATGATTGTCGGTATGCATGAAGTGACCTGGAATGCCGTCAACGAATTGGGAAACGCGGTCCCCAGCGGAATTTATTACTCTGTTTTGGAGAGCGCATCGCAAAAGCTCACCAGAAAAATGGCTCTGCTTAAATAACTTCAAGTCTTGGGTTGGCGGATGCAGCCGAATGGAAAAAT
>RPQV01000822.1 GCA_003818595.1 Calditrichota bacterium | reverse complement strand
CGAGATGATTTTGGCAATGATCGACATGAAATCGAGAGGCGGCGAGATGATTTTGACAATGATCGACATGAAATCGAGAGGCGGCGAGATGATTTTGACAATGAGCGACATGAAACCGAGAGTCGATGAAATGATTCTGACATTGAACTGCAGAAATCTGGGATTGATCGGCAGCAAACGGAGAGTGAGCAGGAGTAAAAGAACATTGATTCCCGATCACTGAACATTTAACTGATGAAAAACGACTTGCGGGCGGAAGAAACGGACATGTATTGACCTGAACTCGATGATGATCGACAGAGGTACCGAGACGCGCAACGGGTTTCGCGGCTTGCTGACGTCGCGGCGCCGCAGGGATCAGACGATTTCCCCTGATCCCGGCAGACCTCGGCAACAGCTGCGTCGATATCGCTTTGACTCGAATTTTACATTTTTTGAGTTTAATGTCCATTATTTTAAAAACTATACTATATATTAAATGCCTATTAAATATATTTTATACTAATAATATAGTATTCCTTATCCCAATGTCAAGATAAATTTTTCACGGCGTACAGAGCGCTCATTTGATGATCGGAATATTCTGCGTGGTGTTAAAAGGAAGAACCAGGCCGCCGAACGGCGTCTCGAGCTCGGTGTCGCCGATCAGGGTGCAGGATACTTTCTCGCCCTCGAGCAGGGTGCGGAGAGAACTCAGCGAACCCAATGCTCCGGCAAAATTGATCGAAATGGGCAACGATATGTCGCCGCTGCCTTTTGCCGGCACGGCGGCAAGCTTTTGCGACGTTCCTTTGGCAACGGCATTTCCCGCCAAGGCAATATTGTAGTTGAGTTTGCCGATGTTAAAGCCGAATGCGTTCTTGTTGTTCACCTTGATGCCGATGTTGAGATCGACTCCGGTAAAACCGATTTTATTCACCGTCAGTCCGGAAAAGGAAATATCAGGGATGCGCACGTTGGGCAAAGAACCCTTGCGATTGAACGGAACCGTAAAGCCGGACAGCAGCCCGGCAGGCTGAAAGGCGCCCGCAAGTTGATAGTTGAGAGTGTCAAGGTTTTCCGTCTGTTTCATCAGTTGATAAAGCTGCTGAAAATTGAGGGTGATGGGGATATGCAGAGTGCTGTTGCCCGCGGCGGTGATGTCAATCTGTTTTTTTTCATCCGCGGAGAGAAATTCTTTTCCTTCAACCGCAAAGCTGTAATTGTAACCGGCGAGCGAAACGCCGAAGGCATTGGGATTGTTGACCAACAGGGTGAAATCGAGGGTGATATCCTGAAACGAAAACCCGGCAATATTGACGTTTTCTATTTTAACATCCGGCGGCATCACCAGCTGTTGCAGGGTCGCACAGCCGAGAAACAGCACGAGGAGGAGCAAAAGGGCAGTCATTGAACGGCGAATCATGGTGGTCCTTTCTGATGAAAATGATTGTGGGAATTAAAATATCCTTGCATATCGCCTGCTAAATATTTAAAATGCAAACGACAATTATATATAAACTATTTCTATCGAGATATGCAAGAAAAAATAAAATTGGGCATCAGCACCTGCCTCCTCGGTGAAAAGGTGCGCTACGACGGCGGTCACAAACGGGATGCCTATCTTGTGGACATTCTCGGCCAGTTTGTCGAGTGGACGCCGATCTGTCCTGAATTCGAGTGCGGCTTGACCATACCGCGGGAATCAATGCGCTTGGTCGGCACGGCCTCCGACTATCGTCTCGTGACCGGCAGAAGCGGCATTGATCACAGCGGGCGCATGCTGACCTGGGCACAAGAACGACTGGATCGATTGGAGCAGGAAAAAATCTGCGGCTTTATCTTCAAAAGCAAATCGCCCAGCTCCGGTATGCGCGATGTCAAGATCTATAATCACCAGGGAATGCCGATTGCAAAGGGCGTCGGATTGTTCGCTCAAGCGCTCATGCAGCGCTTTCCCATTCTGCCCGTCGAGGATGAAGGACGTTTGATTGACGCCGGTCTGCGCGAAAATTTTATCGAGCGTATTTTTGTCTTTCACCGCTGGCAGAAATTGGTGGAAACCGGAATCACGCGACAAAAGGTGGTT
>RPQV01000821.1 GCA_003818595.1 Calditrichota bacterium | reverse complement strand
GTGGGAACCATGATCTACTTTTGGCAGCACAACAAACCCAATCGATTGGAAATACTTCGCTATGATCGAGCTCCGCAGGAACACCTGATGTGGTTTCATGATTCCACCATGCCTCCCCCGGTTGCGCACAAAATCGACTCGATGAGAAGCAATTATCAAGAACAACTTGAAAAAATTCAAAACGATATCGCACAGCAACGACATGCCGTCGTTTTGATGCTGCAACAGGAACCCGCAGATCGCGACTCTCTCGATGAAATGATTCTGAAGGTCGCCGAAAATCAGGTGCTGGCAGAAAGACTGACAATAGACCATCTACTCTCCATCAAACCGCTGGTTCCTGCTGAAAGATGGCAGTTTTTTATTCGTGATATGGAGAAAACCCCGCGCATCCTGAAAAGAATTCAAATCAATCATGACAACGCCCGCCGCGGCCTGATTAAAGAGGAAATACAGGAAATACACATTTTTGAACCCGATAAAAATCAACCACCAAAAAGGAGAAATCCATGAAAAAAATCACTATTTTCGCCGGACTTTTGTTTGTCTTTGCGCTTTCACTGACATTGTTTGCGCAAGAAGAACCCAAAGTGCCGGAACAAAGGATTGAAAAAAAGGTGATCCGCCTTAAGGAAGGCCCGCACGCGGATCGATTGCAGGAAATTCTGGGTGATATGCCGGCTCATCTGAGCGGCTCGGACCTGAAACTGACAGAAGAACAACAAAAAACATTCAAAAAACTGGATTTGGCGTTTGCAAAGGAAACTCTGTCCCTGCGCAATGAACTGCAGGTGAAAAGACTTGAAATAGATGTGGAGACAGATGAAGAAACGCCGGACGTGAAAAAAATCAACACCCTGATCGACGATGTTCATAAATTGCAGGCAGAAATCGAGAAAAAAGAGATCGCGACTGAACTCAAGAAACGAGAATTACTCACACCGGAACAACGCAAAGAATTGGGGAACGCAAAATTAACCCCTCACAAAAGAATGATGTTTTTGAACCAGCGCTCACCGCGCTCTTTCAAATGGTTTGGTGATGATATGATCATCGACCAGGACGACGATGTGGAAACCGAGACCGAAATCGAAATCCGCTGATTTATTTCCACAACATACTGCCCAATAACAGGAACGCCTGCTCGTCCATACGAGCAGGCGTTTTGTTAAATAATAACTATTTTTTCTTAATGAATATTTTTGTACTTTAATCAGAAAGTAATCCGCAACGGTCCAATCCTTTCACCGCGTCCGTCCAGCGTTTTCTTTTCGCCTCTCGGCTTTTGTCATTAAATTCAATTTATGGATACGTTATCACGAGGAGTTCATGCCATGAAAAAATCGCCCCATCCCTGCTGCAACCATCATCACAAAGACAATACAGAACAAAACAAGCTGTCCCGACGCAAATTCATGACCGCTGTGGGTCTCGCATCCGCCGGCGTGATCGCCAATGCCTGCAGTCGCTCTGCCAACCCATTAGAGCCTGCATCATCAGCCTCGGCCATTAAATCTCCACTCACTCCTCCCTCCGGTCACGCAGGGACATCGGGTAAGGCATTGTCACAAGTTGCTTCCTGCCACGTCAATAATTATGATTACGCGACGCTGAAAGCCAATATTGAAGCTGCCGTCGACGCCATCGGCGGTTTATCAGATATCTGTAAAAGCGGGGACACCGTCGGTATTAAATTAAATATGACGGGTGGATCGGGCAGCGCGGATAAATGTCCGCGGAATTACGGCGAAAATGCGGTCGAACTGTATTGGACCCATCCGACTATATTACGAATCTGTATGGAACTCTTTAAAGATGCCGGCGCCGGTCGAATTATCGTCATGGAGGCGATCTACGATCAAAAATCCTATGAGGGATATGGGTATGCGGATGTTGTCAAACAAGTCGGCGGCGAATTCGTCAACCTGAACAAAAAGACGCCTTATAGCTCATTCTCCGACGTTGCCGTCGCCAGCCCACTGGGACGCTGGGATCATTATTATCACAATCAGGCGCTGCATGAGCTGAACTGTTTTATCTCACTTCCAAAAGCAAAGCGACATTACGGAGC
>RPQV01000820.1 GCA_003818595.1 Calditrichota bacterium | reverse complement strand
TGACGCCAAAATATGCCGTGCTGCCACAGCTGATCCAGGTCGTTCAAAAACCGGTGACTAATGTACGCATATTCGCAGCGCCCATCGCCTGCGACGGGTCCGCCACTCTCCCTGTCAGGATAAAGCTGCAAAAAGGGAACAAGTTGAGCCGAATGCCCTTGCCGACGAAGGAATTGCATCAAAGCTTGAGCGATGACTGTGCAGTCGCACGACAGTGAATGGCCGGCCGTCACCCATATTTGTGTTCTCGACTGTGCATCCGTCGCCGTTTCACTGCGGGGGATCATATCAATTTGGCTGTCTTTATTCATACATGGAAATGCATTTAATGTACCGGTTGTTTCAGTAAAATCGAGTCAAACGATATGCCACAACCGACATCGATGTACGCGCAGCATCAGTCATGAATTCCAATTTGCATATCTTTGTTAAGAATAAGATAATATGATAATTAACTCGTACACCCAAAGGATGTTCAGGACGCTCAATAAGGAGGATGGCCTGCAAATTGATGAAAAATATCCCCGCAGAAGGAAATTGATGAGCTATCCTGTCGTAAAATGAGACAGGACGACATCAATCCGTACACACTGCCGTGACCATTCGGCGAAATCCTTTTTGGGGAATAGGGATCATCGGTGCAAAATACTTTTGCTGTCGACTCTTGCAAGAACGTTGCTGACCGATTTCGGCATAATAATTGATGTTGAATTGCGGTGATGAATCGAAAGGATGTGTGGCGAATGAATTCATGGATTAAAGTGGCGCGTCTGGCATGGAAGAATCCCCAATTGGCCTATAATAAAATAAGGACCACTTTCAAGAACGAGATCGCGGCAAAAGCGGATTATTATTTTCGTCAGGGAACGGCGTCACGGCCGCAGGCTGTCTGCATAAAGCTGACCAACGCCTGCAATTTACGCTGCAAAATGTGCGGACAGCCGCGAGAAGGTCATGTGCCGGGAGAGGCCAAATACGCCCCGCGAGAGTATTTCGACCAAGCCGTCGATCTCGACGTTTACAAACGCGTTATTGATGAGCTGGCATTCATTCGACCTAATTTATATTTATGGGGAGGCGAGCCCTTTCTATACAAGGAAATTCTGGAGCTGATACGATACAGCAAAGCGCGCCGATATACGGTGCAGATCAACACCAATGGTATGTACCTGCGCCGATACGCCCGCCAAATCGTCGAGTCTGGTTTGGACGATCTGATTGTTTCCATCGACGGACCGGAGGAAGTGCATGATCAGGTGCGGGGTTTGAACGGGACATTTCGGCTGTTGAAAGAGGGAATTTTGGCGATCCAGCAGATCAAAAAAGAGTTGTCGCTTCGTTTTCCTCTCATTCGCGTGCGGGGAACCATCACCCCCTATAATTTTGAAACCATTTCCGCTTTGATCGGCGTTGCTAATGAGCTGCAGGCCGATAGTCTCAACTTTAATTGGACGTGGTTCACCACGCAACAGACAGGCATCGCTTATCAAAAGATGATGAAACAGGTGTTTGATACAGACGCTGTCTCCTGGATACCTTTCGAGACCGATGTCATTCTCGATCCGCAGAAACACTATAAATATGACGGCATCAAAAGAGAGCTGCTTCGGCTGATAAAGTCTACCTCCGATCTTCCCATCAGCCTGTCGCCGTTCATCAAGCCGGATCGTGTGGCTGAGTACTATGAGAATATTTATGAGACATTCGGTCATAAAACCTGTTATTCTGTCTATGTCAAATCATATATCCTTCCCAACGGCGATGTCACACCATGTCCCGATTTTCCTGATTTTATTTGCGGCAATATTCAGGATGATTCGTTCTTGTCCATCTGGAACGGCGAGCGCTATCGCAAATGGCGGCAGGAATTGAAGAAACGTAAACTATTCCCCGCCTGCTATCGCTGCTGCGATCTGTTTTTGTCCGATGTTAAATTTATCTGATTCAACATCAAGGTGTAGGGGGCTGCATCAAACATCCTTCTCCAGCGCCAATTCACCTCCCAATACTCTCGGAGAGAAGGAGAAAGAGCGCTAAAAAGAGCCTGGCGGAGAAAAGAAACAAGGCCTGTCGCCGC
>RPQV01000819.1 GCA_003818595.1 Calditrichota bacterium | reverse complement strand
TGGCCGCGGACGATTGATGAACTGGAGGACAGGATGGGGGGAGGAAAAAGAGAGGAACTGGTTTGATAACTTTACGCATTGATCAATATTTCTGGTAGAAATAAGTGGGTTGCGTAGATCGGCAACACAGTTGGAAATAAAAACAGTCATTGAATTTTGGCATGTTGATGAATATTGATGAAAAATTTCTGCCTTTCGAGCAGCGCTTGAGAGAAGCGGGCTTGAATGAGCTATTAATTGATAATTTCAAATATAACTATATCCGTTTGTTGAACAATGATCTTGGCTTTTTGCCTGAAAAAGACATAACTCCGGTCACATCACTACCAAGCCTGGTAGATTTGACCAATGAAGATCAGAAAATCGGAGACGAACATCTCAATCAAGTGGTTGTGATCAAGCTGAATGGCGGCTTGGGCACCAATATGGGACTCGAACGGGCGAAATCCCTGTTGCCTGTAAAAGGCAATTTATCCTTTTTAAACATCATCACCGAACAGGTGCTGCATCACCATCTGCCGTTATTGTTCATGAATAGCTTCAATACCCATGATGACACGCAAAAGTCACTCAAAGAATATAAAAAATTGAACCAATCACTGCCTATCGATTTCATTCAGCATAAAGTTCTAAAAATAAATGCCAAAGACTTGTCGCCGGCAATTTATCCAAAACAAAGGGAGTTAGAGTGGTGTCCTCCCGGGCATGGAGATTTATATATCGCTGCCCATGCATGCGGTATTCTCGACATGATGCTCGACCAAAAATATACTTTTGCCTTTGTTTCCAATGCGGATAACCTTGGTGCAGTTATCGACGGCCGAATTTTGGGCTATATGGTACGCAATCATCTCGATTTTTTAATGGAGGTTGTCGACAGAACTGCAAGAGATCGGAAAGGCGGCCATCTAGCCATGCAGGATGGGCGTTTTACACTGCGCGAGATCGCACAGTGTCCTGAAACCGATAAACAGTTTTTTGAAGATATTAAAAGACATCGATACTTTAACACCAATAATCTTTGGCTCAATCTAAAGAGTCTGAAAAGACTATTGCATAAAGTTGACTATTCATTGCCCTTACCGCTCATTGTCAACAGAAAGCACATCGATCCGGTCGATCACGAATCCCCTGAAATCTATCAGCTCGAAACCGCGATGGGCGCAGCGATTGCTGTGTTTGATAATGCGAGTGCTCTGAATGTCCCTCGATCCCGATTTGCACCGGTGAAAAACACCAATGAATTGCTGCTCGTCAGTTCAGATTATTATGAACTGCTTGACACTTATCAGTTGGTTCCGGCAAATCCAGCGGCGGATAGTTTCGTCACTATTGAGCTCGATCACCATTATTACAAGTTTATCAAAGATTTTAATGAGAGATTTCCTTTTGGAGTGCCATCACTTAAAGACTGCAGGCGTCTGGTGGTTCAAGGAAATGTCTATTGGGGCAAAAATATTCGCTGTGAAGGCGATGTCGTCATTTCGAATTCAACAGATATTCCTCAGATTATTCCCTCGGATACGACCATTTCAGGAAAGCTGAGCTGGTAGTGTCGCTGATTGAAAAGCTTGCGAATGGAAGCAGTTGCCGGCAAAAGATCATCATTGCTGCCATTGACAAAAATAATTTAATCGGCGCCGGTGATGCACTCCCCTGGCATATTCCGGAAGAGTATCAACAGTTTCTCGATTTTATCGCAGGAAATACCGTGATTTGGGGGAGGATAACCTGGACTCTTTTTAGTAAGATTCCACCCAGCAAAAATAATCTGGTTCTTTCGTATGAGCAACTCTATTTACCCGGAGCCCAAGTCGTCACTTCAATAGCAGAAGCCTTCCGAATCGCCGAGACCTTTTCACAAGATATCTTTATCGCCGGAGGCGCCTCTGTTTATCGACAGACGCTCCATCTGGTTGATAAGCTTTATCTTTCCGTGATCCATGGAGAATATTCCGGCGATGTATATTTCCCGGTGTTCGATCCTGCGGATTGGATTGTTGAAACGCATACCGCGTTTGAACGATATGATTTTTTAATCTACAAAGCAAAAAGCTCTGTTTGATGAATCGACGATTGTCC
>RPQV01000818.1 GCA_003818595.1 Calditrichota bacterium | reverse complement strand
TTCCGTTATTTGCACGGTTATGGCTTTTGCGCAGGAGATACCGCGCCTGCAGGTCAGTGATAACAAGCATTATCTGGTGACCGACGCGGGTGCGCCGTTCTTTTGGCTGGGAGATACGGCGTGGGAACTATTCCATCGCCTCAGCCGCGAAGAGACCGAGCTCTATCTGGAAAATCGTCGGCAAAAGGGATTCACGGTCATTCAGGCGGTGGCGTTGGCGGAATTGGACGGCCTGCACACGCCCAATTTTTATGGCGACCTTCCCTTGATCAATGACAATCCTACCCGACCGGATACGACCTCCGGCAGCGATGTCAACGACAGTGAACAATATGATTATTGGGATCATGTCGAATGGGTGATTGATGTCGCTGCCGAGAAGGGAATCTTTATCGCTCTCCTGCCGACCTGGGGAGATAAGGTGGTGGTCAAGTGGGGGGTGGGACCGGTGATATTCAATGAGCAGACGGCCGCTGCCTATGGACAATGGATCGGTCAAAGGTTCGGGATGAAAAAGAATATCATCTGGATTTTAGGCGGCGACCGCAATGCGGTGGATGATAAGGATTATCGGCCGATCTGGCGGGCCATGGCTGCGGCGATCAAATCCCAGGCTCCTCATCACCTCATGTCCTATCATCCCGGCGGCGCTGTCAGTTCATCGACCTGGTTTCAGAGCGATGACTGGTTCGATTTCAGCATGATCCAATCCAGTCACAGCAGCAAAGAAATTATCAATTACACTTACGTTCAATCCGATTATAAACGGTCGCCGAACAAACCGGTACTCGATGGTGAACCGGCTTACGAGGATCATCCGGTGAACTGGGATCCGAATAACGGCTGGTTCGATGATGCCGACGTTCGTCACGGCGCCTACCTGGCCATGTTCGCCGGTGCCTTCGGCCACACCTATGGTTGTCACGATATTTGGCAGATGTTTTCCCCCGGCCGTAGCCCGATCAGTTCCGCCCGCACCTATTGGTACAATGCTCTCGATTTGCCCGGCGCTTTTGACCTGGCGATCCTGCGTCGTCTGCTTGAATCCCGGCCTCTCCTCGATCGTGTTCCCGACCAATCCCTGCTCAGCGTTCGCTCGCAGGGATCGGGACGAAAGCGCATCCAAATTCTGCGCTCAGCCGACGATGCCTTGATCTATTTTGCCACCGGCACGACGGTGACGATCAAATTGGGCATTCTCTCCGGAACGACCCTACGCAGCTGGTGGCTGAATCCCAGCAGCGGCGATACCCTCATCGGCAGCACGTTGAATAACAGCGGCGCCGTCGATATCAGCTGCCCCGATACGGTCAATGACTGGGTGCTGATCCTGGAAAATGCTGCGGTGTATCACACTAAAGTCGGTGATAAGAGACCTCATCCGGTGGATGAACTAATGCTGTACGGGAACTTTCCCAACCCTTTTAACCATCAGACAACCATCTGCTACGAATTGTTTTCGCCGGGCTTGGTCGAGTTGCGGATATTTAATCTTGTTGGGCAATGCGTCTGCGGTTTGCGCGAGTTTCGGACCCATACAGGCAGAAATACCTTCCATGTTGATGGGGACAATTTGCCTTCAGGTTGTTATATTTACATCATTCAGTCAGGAAAGACGGAAAAATTTGGAAAATTGGCACTGGTGAGATAAAGGACGACGGCCTCGCAATCCATTTGATCACTATCACGTCACTGACACTCCCACTCTGAATTAGGAAATGGCTCATGAAGCATCTCACAGTCAACCGTTTCATCACCTCGATCATCTTCCTTTGTCTGACAGCAGCTCACTCGGAATCGCTCACGCTTGAGCAGACTCTCACGCCTTCCAATTCGCTTCAATCTGCTGATAAAATTGAAATTTACGTGCGTTGGACCGATAAAGAGATCAAAATTGATGGTCGCCTGGATGAGGAGGCATGGAACGAGGCCTTACCCTATGAGGCTTTTTTTTATCAGCTGCAGCCGGAAGACCGCGCTCCCTCCAGCGAAAAGACCCGGGTGATGGTGCTGCAGGACGACAGAACCATCTATTTCGGCATCCACTGTTACGACTCGGATCCTGACACAATTTTTGCCACCTCCATGCGGC
>RPQV01000817.1 GCA_003818595.1 Calditrichota bacterium | reverse complement strand
GTCAAGCAAGATTTTTCTTGCAATTAAAAACAAAAAAGAGTAAAATAGTTTGATCATATGACATAAATTGATCATTTGTTCGAGGTGATATGAATCCTATTTTTGATCATCAGCGGCTGTTGTATCGCATTTCGCGCGATTATTACATCAATCAGATGACGCAGCAGGAAATTGCCAAGCGGCTGGGCCTTTCGCGAATCAAAGTATCGCGTCTGCTCGAACAGGCACGTCGGGAGATGATCGTTTCCATCACCCTGAATGCGCCTCTCGGGCTGATGGCTGATGTCGAGGAGACCCTGGAAAAGAAATTCGGCCTGCAGGAAGTCTTGATTGTTCATTGCGAAAACAGCGCACAGGCAGCGGGACTCGAAGTGGAATTGGCGCCCGCAGCGGCAGAATGTTTGTTGCGCCGCATCACCGGCGAAGAGACCATCAGCGTCGCGATGGGCAGGACCATGGTGGCAGTTGTCAATGCGCTGCCGCCCCGATCGCTTCCCGGCGTCAGCATCGTACAGATGAACGGCGGACTGGGCTATATCGTGCCGTTTGAGCAATCGACCGAGCTTGCGCGGCAAATGGCGGCTCGACTGGCTGCCTCGCACCACCTGCTTCACGCTCCGGGCATCGCTGCCGATAAACAGGCCGCGGATTTATTTAAAAAAGATCCTCTCATCTCCAGCACGCTCAACATCGCCGCTCATGCCGATATTGCCATCCTCAGCATCGGCTCGATGGTGCCGCAGGAGAAAATCGCTCAAGGACACTCACCATTGACTGAAAACGACTATAATGATCTCGTCAGCCTGCACGCCGTCGGCGACATTGCCCTTCGCTATATAAACGCTGACGGGCATCCCCTGCATACATCCCTGGATGAGCGGATTATTGGGCTTTCATTTGCCGAGCTCATGGCCATTCCCTGCGTCATCGCCGTCGCCGGCGGAGAAGAAAAACATCAAGTGATTCTCGCCGGCTTAAAGTCCGGCATCCCCAATGTGCTGGTGACGGATCAAAACACAGCTGAATTTTTACTCAATGCCGGAGGTGAATAAATGGCCGGCTTTATCGGTTTGGATTTCGGTACCGGCGGCGCCAAAGCGTGTTTAATGGCGGCAGACGGCACAGTCTTGAGTTACGCATTCGAAGAATTGGCGATCATTCATGAGCACTCTGGCTGGTCCGAGCACGACGCCCATCAATATTGGCCTGTCGCCTGCAGACTTGTCCATCGCTGCCTGCATGATGCGGCCGTGTCAGCGGCCGACGTCGAGGGAATTGCCGTATCCTCCGCGCTGCCGTCTATGGTCATGGTCGATCGTTCCGGCGCGCCCCTGCAGCGAGCCTATAACCTGATGGATAAGCGCGCGGTTGCCATCGTCGAGTGGCTAAAAGAGCACATCGGTGACGAACGCATCTTTCATCTCTCGGGTTATCGGCTTGAAGATCATCCGCTGCTGGTCAACGTCTTGTGGGAACGAAAAAACCGGCCGCAGACGTTTGCACAGATTGACAAGGTGCTGACGATCGACGGGTATATCACCTTCAAATTGACAGGCAGAGCGGTGTGTCACTATTTCGCTGCCGCCTTTTACGGCGTGGCCTATGATTTGCGCAATGGCGTGTTCAATGAGCAAATGTTGGATGAACTTCACTTGTCGCCACAGATATTGCCCGAGCTGGTTCAGTGCGATGATATCATCGGTGCTATTTCCGCAGATGCGGCGGCGGATATCGGACTGGAAGCGGGCACTCTTGTTTGTGGAGGACAGGTCGACTGCAACGCCAGTTGGCTGGGCGCCGGCGCCACGGAGATCGGTGATTTTCAAAGCAATCTCGGAACGGTCGGTAATTTCGGCATCATTCATCAGAATTCCGATTTTAATTTTTCCGCTGTCGGACGACTGATGATCAACTTCCCGTACACCATAAACTCGGCGGATACGTTTGTCACCGTGCCGACCACGCTGACGGGAGGACAATGTCTGCGCTGGATCAGAGATCAACTGGCGCCCCATTTGAGGCAGAAGGGACAGAAAAGTGCCTACGATCAGCTCACAGACCTCGCAGCGGCGGTTCCCGCGGGATGCGACGGACTGATCG
>RPQV01000816.1 GCA_003818595.1 Calditrichota bacterium | reverse complement strand
TTCACGCAAAGCCGCAAAGACGCAAAGGAAAGAGTCTCATGGTGTTCAGTCTGCTTTGTGAGCGGCGAGAACACCACCAGAATGCATCGCACAGAGGCATAAAGACACAAAGTAGGAAAAATATCAATAACCCTTTGTGTCTTGGCGGCTCCGTGCGAGGTCGATCCTTTGCGGTCTTTGCGCCTTTGCGTGAATCTGGGAACTTGGTACCTATCTGGTTAATGATCGGGAGCAGAGAATGTTTACCCCCAGGTTGCCTTATAACCGATTCACCATCTTGATCTCCACGCCGCGGAATTCGGGCTCGTAGCGGCAGATGCCGCCGACGCAGACAAAACCGGCCTGGCGCGAGCCGTAAAGCAGCATCAGCTCCTGGTTTTTGCCGAAATTGACAGTAATCTGCCCATAAAGCCAGAGATGCCGCTCTAAATCCACATTGATCAATTGATACTGGTTAGTATATTCGCCCACCAAGGCCAAACTGCCATAGGGCGAACGGGAATATTCGAGCTGCAGCAGCTCGGTGTCATATTCGCTGAGGTCGAAACAATTCCTGGTATGCTGATGCTGCCAGCTCAAATGGAAGAGATCGCGCGCACTCAGCGTCACCTGCGGATCGACAATGGTGGTGATGTTTTCGGTGTTGGTGGTGAAATCAAAATTCCATGCCGCAGCCAGCCGGGTTTCCAGCCGATCACTCAACCATAAATTATGCGTCTCAGCATAAATTTCTTCGAACAGGCGCGCATCACTGTGCGAGCGGGTGAGACTATAGTTCAGCGTCATGTCCCAGTTGAGTCCGGCATTCCAGTTGCCTCGAACTGCCACCCCTTTTCATCATCGCTGTTGAGCGCGTGCGGATGGCGGTTGAGCAGGGTGAAAGAGTGCTCGCGGGTGAGCGCCGGCGGCGCATTGTATTCGGCGCCGTCGCTGTTCCTGAATCCGAGTCGATGATAATCCTTGTATTCTGCCAACAGGGAAAAATCACCCGCGGCGGCAGTCAGGCCGAGGTAGTGACTCCAGTGATTCGTCCCTTCGGGCTTGGCGAATTCCGCGTAAAATGTGCCCCATGAACTGTTCAAGTCGCTGCGCAATGCCGCAATGCTTCGACTCTCTCCGCCATCGCTGCCCAGCATGTTGCCGCCTAAGCGCCAAAAAGAGAACGGCTGCAGCTCCACATCGGCGCCGAAAATGGCGTCGTGACGGCGGTTGTACTTGTCGCGCATCTGTCCGGCGATGGTTTTGATCGCTATTCGATCGAGAGCGAGTTCGATCTTGCCGCCGAGAATGTTGTTGTCGACGCGGAGATTGCGGTCTTCATAGGTGCGCAGACTCAGACCGCGGCCGAACATGGTGTAGAAATTCCCGGCACGCAGATTCAACTTTTTATAGTGCAGTTCGGCAAAGGCAAATGTCAATTCATAATTTTTCAGCAGAGAGTCCTGCGGAAAAATAAAGGGATCGGGCGGGCGGTTGATTTCAAATCGAGCGCCGGTCTGCAGGGAACGATATTGATAGAGGGCGTCGCTCCAGTTTTCGACGATGCGGCGGTCATAATCGTACCAATGAGTGAATTCAAATTGGTTTTTGATCGTCAACTGTGAATAGAGAGGCGAGATCAACACTCCAAGCAGAAGCCCAACCAGCAGCCGCGGCGAGGTGCGTCCCGGGAAATATCTGCGTGTGAATTTCACTGCCGGGCACTTTCCCACAGCTTGAGCAACGCCTGTTCGAGGAGCAACTCATCGCCTTGGCGATATCCGGTATGACTGTAAACAATTTTGCCGGAACTGTCGGCGATAAAACTCTGCGGAACCGCATCCACCAACAGCATTGACGCGACTGTTGCTTCGCTGTCGAGCAGAAACGTAAAGGGATAATCGTGTTGTTTGACAAAGGATTTCACCTTGGCCAAACTGCGCGGCGAGTCCGTGGAGATGGCGATCACATTGATTTTCTTTTCCGGATATTTTTCCAGCAGTTTCTGTACTTGCGGAAACTCTTTTTGACACGGCAGGCACCAGGTCGCCCAAAAGAGCAGGATGGCGCCGTCAGCCGTCAGATTCTCTTTGAGCGAATAGAGTTTTCCGTCGACATCCCG
>RPQV01000815.1 GCA_003818595.1 Calditrichota bacterium | reverse complement strand
GTTTTAAAGGGATCGCCAAACCCGATCGTGTTGAATTGTCCTGGAGCGACAACGCTTCGAACGAACAAGGCTTTGCGATTGATCGCAAGCATGACATCCAGTCTTTTGCGGAGATCGGCCGCATCGGTGCGAATAAGACGACCTTTATTGATTCAACGGTCGTGTCTTTAAAAACATACACCTATCGTATTCGTGCTTATAACGGTGCGGGGTCGAATATGGGGCTGGACTTTCCAGTGATCACCACGTTGGGAGATGGCAGCTCGGTACGGTTGGAAGCGGAAGCCTACAATAAAATGTCCGGCATCGCTAATAACGGCACCGGCATCGGCAGCTGCGATAACGGTGATTATGTGATGTTTGCCGCTTTTGATTTCGGTCCGGGATTTGACCTGTTGACAGCCCGATGCACAGTTCCGGCTGAATATGCCGGGCAAAAAGTGCTGGTAAAAATTGACAAGCGCAACGGCGCCACTATTGCCACATTGAAAGTCCAAAACACCGGCGGCTGGGATAATTATCAGGAGCAATCCGCTCCCATGGAACGAGTCACTGGCATACATGATCTCTATTTTGTTTTTTCGGGAAGCTCTGGTATCGGCAATTTCGATTGGTTCCAGTTCTCCCGCTCATCAACGGTCATTACGCAGCAGGACAAGCGGATGTTAAACTTTCATCTCGCACAAAACTATCCCAATCCTTTCAATCCGGCGACAACCATCGATTATCAATTGCCGTCGGCCTGTCGCGTTACGCTGCAGGTTTTTGACATCCGAGGCCGGCTCGTCGATACTGCGGTCGATCGGGATCAGGGTGCTGGTCACTATTCGATCCAATTCTCCAATCCCGAACTGGCGAGCGGCGCCTATTTCTACCAATTATCCGCCGGGGATTTCTCTGCAAGGCGGAAGATGCTGTTGATACATTAAACGCTTGTTCGAAACGCACGAGGCTTGCGGCCACGGCCGCGGCTATGGCGAGAACGTCCCCATTCCCCCCGAGGCGATTGGCGATCCCGCTGAAGGCACCCATCTGTTCCTAGCTGATCGTCGATTAATTCTCGAAACGCCTTTTCTGTTTAGTCTTGTTAATAAGCGTCAAGACATTGGGAAGCAGAAATGGCGTCGCTGCTTTGTATTTCACATATTCAACTCCGAATCTCAATTCCAGTTCTTTTTCTTCGATGCGCTTTATGTATATCAATAACAAGGTTGCCAGGATGACAACAGTCAGGATTGAAGTCAAGGAACCGATCAGGAGCGACAAGCCCAGATACGCCAATATGGTTCCCAAGGTCATGGGATTTCTGCATGCCGCAAATGGCCCGTTGATGATGAGCCTTTGCGTCGGCATGAAAGGAAAAGGCGTGCCCGAAGCCTGGGTAAATTGAATCATAACAGTTCGCATGCCAATGATCCCGCCAATGATCATCAACAAAACACCGATTACAACTGCTGTTCGACTGAACAGCAGATTTCTGACTCCCAAGACCGCATCAATCTTTGTCATGAGGCCAATCAGAATCAAGGGAATGAACGCCAGAAAAATAACAGCCCCCATGCCAAGGACTATGAGTCGTTGTTTGACTGATCTCGTCCGCTTTGCCCATTGAATAAATATTCTCATCAGCAATTCCTCGCGTGATTCATAATTTTCCGCCCGAGCCGCGTAACTGGAGGACTGATTTTTGGGATTAATGCATAAAGGGTGAGGCAATCGCGTCGGCTTGATGCAGATGTTGGCCATTTCTTCAACGCATAAATGAATCTTTCCAATTATCAATTTTTAAAGTCAAAATAGTATCCCTGGAGACCACAACAGAAAACGGTGATAATTCAGCACCGCTTGAGTCAACTGCCTGCGTGTCCCAGCTGCCTCGTGTCACTTTAAAATCTATTTTGGTGCTGTCATAAAAATGAAATTCCTTTTCCCATGTTCCATTATCTTGAAGATCGAGTGGAATCCCCTTTGAAATCCACAAACCTAAATTCTTATGGTTGCCATTCAAATATAATGCGGCGTTTTCAGGCATTACTTCGGGCTTGATTCGAATCAAGACTTTTCTTTGAATGGAATTGCTGTTTAAATAATCGCGCGAATACTTG